>NZ_JBVVPQ010000008.1:137898-138537 GCF_055811695.1 Bradyrhizobium sp. MI1.3
GCTGGATGAACCGGTCAAGGTGAGCGTCCCGGTCGCCGCGTTGAACGATCCGGTGATGCCGTTCTGGTTGGTAAAGCTCAGCACATCCTGGCCGTTGACATAATTGCCGGTGATCTGCACCGTCGCCGAGGCCAGATTGGCGTTGTCGACGTCGGACACCGTCAGCGCCGGGTCGATCGCGGTGGCGGCGTGGTTTTCCGTGTAGTTCAGCGTATGACCAGCGACGACCACCGGCGCGTCGTTGGTGCCGGTGATGGCGAAATTCACCGCCGTGCTGGCAGTGCCGGTGCTGCCGTCCTTGACGTAGACCGTGAAGTTGTCGCTGACGCTGGCGCCGTCCGCCAACGCATTGGTGTCGGGGTCGGCGTTGTTGAGCGCGTAGCTCACCAGCCCGGTCGCGCTGGTCAGCGTTGCCGTGCCGTAGATGCCGGTCTTGGTGTAGGTCACCCCGCCGTCGCCGGTCGCCCAGCCGCCCGTGGTGGTCATCGCCGTGTTGTCGTAGACCGCGCTGTCGCCGGTGTCCGGATCGGCCTTGGTCAGCGTGATGCTGGCTGACGCCGTGCCCGCCGTGCCAACCCCACTTTCGACCAGCTGAACGCTTTGCGCGCCCGCCGTAACCGTCGGATTGTCGTTGGTGCC
>NZ_JBVVPQ010000008.1:138637-138779 GCF_055811695.1 Bradyrhizobium sp. MI1.3
CCCGCCGTGCCAACCCCACTTTCGACCAGCTGAACGCTTTGCGCGCCCGCCGTAACCGTCGGATTGTCGTTGGTGCCCGTGATCGTGATCACAACGTCCTGGGTCGCGGTCGCGCCCTTGTCGTCCGTCACGGTAACCGTGA
>NZ_JBVVPQ010000008.1:138879-179009 GCF_055811695.1 Bradyrhizobium sp. MI1.3
AGCGTCGTGTCTTCCTGAACCGAGCCGGCCTGCGCCGAGCTCGTGATCACCGGCGCGTCGTTGGTGCCCGTGATCGTGATCACAACGTCCTGGGTCGCGGTCGCGCCCTTGTCGTCCGTCACGGTAACCGTGAAGGTTTCAGTGTGGCTCTCGCCCGCCGCCAGATCCTGGTGGGTGGCGTTGTCCAGCGTGTAGGTCCAGACACCCGTCGCGGCGTTGACCGCAAAGCTGCCATACGTCCCCGTCGCGCCGCCGCTGTAGGCCGCCGTCGCGCCATGGTCGACGTCGCTCGACGTCACCTGACCCGTCGCCGTCAGCGTCGTGTCTTCCTGAACCGAGCCGGCCTGCGCCGAGCTCGTGATCACCGGCGCGTCGTTGGTGCCCGTGATCGTAACGGTGACGACCTTGTCGACCGTCGAGGTGCCGTCAAACAGATGGACCGTGAAGGTCTCGGTCTTGGTCTGGCCCTGCGCCAGATATTGGATCGCGCTGTCGGCAACCGAGTAGTTCCAGGTGATCACCCCGCCGGTGCCGGTGGCGTGCGAGTCGTCGGTGGTGACCGACGCCGTCAGCATCCCGAGCGCCCCGGCCGACGGAGTCACACTGGTGACGCTGTGGGTGTCGGAAAGGTCGACGTCGCTGAACGACAGCATACCGCTCGCGGTCTCGCTGGTCGGATGGGCGTCCTCAGTCACCGCGCCGCTGGCGCTATTGCCGGCGCCAACCGTGATTACTGCATTGTCGTTGGTGCCGGTGATGGTCACCGTCACCGTCTGGGTAGCCGTCGAGCCGTGGCCGTCGTTGACGGTCACCACGAAGCTCTCGGTGACGCTCTGACCTGCGGCTAGATACTGGGCGGCCGAATTGTTAAGCGCATAGTGCCACTGCACCGAGCCGTTGGCGGCATTGGGCGCCTCGCTGACCGGGTCGAGCGAGAAAGTGCCGAGCGCAGTGGTGTTGGAAGCGGCCGCCGCGAACGCGGCCGAATGGGTGTCGCTGAGATCGGCGTCGTTGAAGCTGATGGTGCCGGCCGCGCTCTGCGAATCCGAGGGATCCGGCGTGGTGTTCGCGTCTTCTACCACCGAGCCGCTCTGCGGACTCGATGTGATAGAGACGGAGTCGTTTGCGCCATTGAACTGGAGCGTCACCGTCGCCCAACTGAGCGTGCCGTTGCCCAGCTGGATCGCGTAGGTGAACGTGTCAGTCAGCGTTTGCCCGGCCGCCAGCGCCTGAAGCTGAGTGTTGATGTCGCCCTTATCGTAATGAACGGTGCCGTCCGACTCGATCCAGATGCGCGCACCGAGCGCGCTGCGGTCACCGGTACCGACCATTCCGGCAGCGTCACTGCTGTACGCCAGATCTTTGACCAGCAAATCCGCAGGGGCATAGTTCTTGATGGACGCAGAGGTGCTCGTTCCGTCGTCCAGGGAGAACAGCGTCTTGGCCGCGCCCCCAAGATCATTTGCCAGCACGTTCAAGATGAGAATGTTGCTGACGTCTTCCGTAAACGAGAAAATGTCCGTGTTGGCTTGCGGAGTATTGCCGAACGAAACCGTGCTGCCGCCGCCTGTTGCCTGCGTCGCCATAGCTTAAATCCTCTGGGTGATGCGCCGTGCGCATTCACGGACCGGCACAAATTGCACAATGGCGCGGGGATGATCGGCCGTTGCCTTGCCTATGCTGCTGAAGAAAGATGCCGAGCTACTCAGCATGCCTATCGTCCTGCTCAGCGTTTCGTGCCGCTCAAGCCTGCTTAGGGCTAGAGCCGCTCCGAGCTTGCGAGCGAATGTCGTGTGCACGGTCGCGCGCCTGACAGCCGCCATGTTTGCAAACCGCAAACTTGGCTGGATCGAAAAATCGAAAATTGACGGAGAAGAATTCGAAATTTCCAGAGCCCGAGTGAACATTGCTACAAAATGCGTGCACGTCATTCGCAACCTCGCCTGCCAATGCAGAGCAGAGAGCGTCGCCGCAAAATCAATTCGCGCAAATTGGTAGCGCTCGCTCGAACGGCGATAGGTCCGCCCACCGTAGCTCCATCAACTGCTGCCAAGTTACGCGAAAGATCTAGCGGTATCCCCCCTTGCCCATCGTGGCCGGTGCTTGGCCGCCACGTTTGGCAATTATTGATTTTGCAATATTCCCCACTTCAGAAGCGACCACCGTGGCCAAGAAGCGTCACGATCATCCACTTCCCGTTTAAATCAAACCTATTTTAAATTAAAGCGCCAGTCTATTTATTTATTTATACGCCGCATTTAATGATTAATGCATCAAAATCAAGAAGAAGGAGGCTCTTGCGCCACTCCTTGCGAGGCGACTCCGGAATTCTACGGCTTTTACCCAGATGCACTCCGTCCGCGAGATGGTCATTGCTTCGCGTAGATCGACAGTCGCAGGGAGCCAACTGGAGCCAAACTCAGCCCTACCTGCGAAGACGAGGCATGAAAGCAAGAGCCTCGCAATGCGTCGCGCGTGATTATTAACTTACGCACCCGACGCGATCCAGGTCCGCCCGCCGTGACGTGGCGAACTTGGCTTTCAATGTGATGCTGGTCATCGTCATGGGGGGCAGTAGCCATCCTTGTCGCCCGGCGCACGTTCCAGAGTGTGGGACCGTCGCGGGACTCAAGGGTGGTGCGCTCCAAGAGCGAAGCGCGTAGCCAAACCGCTGACGCAACCCAACTGCAGGGTTATTGGCTCGGTAGCCGGGGCACGTGCCCTGGCGGGCGGAGAGAAGAGTCCTCAGTTGGGATTTCTGACATTGCGACGCTCGCGCATGAAGCTTCGCATCTCGTGCTGCCGTCCCGCGCAGTTTCTCGTTCGCTTTACCGCGCAGCGGGGGCCGGCGAGCAAGCATTCGAAATCCATGTGAAGCTTAAACCGAAAGCAGTTCCCGGTCGGCTTACAAATGGAACCAAATTGACCGCCATTAAATGAGAAATTTGATTATGTCATATAATCATGATGACTCCATCGCAAAAATGAAAAATATGTTTGGGGAAAACATGGGAGGTTGAAATGGAAGCTGCCCGCCGCCTGCGTGCAATGGCGCTGCTGTGCCGACAGACCGCCGCACTCCAACCTGAGAGAAGCTGGAAACTGCTTGCAGAGGCAGAGTACTGGGAGCATCTGGCGGCTGCGGCTTCAGCTCATTGAGCTTCGGTCGAGTGTTCTTTCTTTCGCTTTCGTCGACTTCTTACTTCAAATCATTTTCTGAGGCATGTGATGTCGAGTACGCGTCAGATTCTTTCTAGTGCTGTTCTGAACGAACGGCACCAGGCGCTTCTGGAGGAGCTTAGAGAGGTGGAGAAGCTTCGAAGTAAGCTCCGACATGTAGAAGCAAGAACAAGAAGACGGCGTACCAAAGCGAGCGGCTGAGCAAGAGCCGTTTAGAGACCGCCGGACCGCAGTAGCGAGCCTCGGTGACGACGTCGCTGCGACATGTCGGCAACCAGCCAGGCCGGGGTGCCTCACAATGTAACTCGGCGGCGAGACCGGCCGTCTATTCAGGGCCGCGCTTTAGCTCCGACCTTCATTCGACGTTGCACTTCGGAACACAGCAACGAGTCGATCGCCTTGCCAAAGCTCAACGTCGTGCTCGTCATGCATTTGCTCGGCTCGGCGTCTCGCCGTCTGCTCATCAATGCAGTCGAGCTTTGCGGCGCAGATCACTTGCCGGCTGCCGTCCACCACGAACACCTTGTACCGCATAATGCAGTCCGATCCCAAAGGCGACCGTCATCGTACTCGAATGTCCGTCTAAGGCGGTGCCAAACTAGGTGTGGCGCACGGAATCTTTGTACGTGTGGCAGTTCGGCTATACCAGCTCGTGGAATCCATTGATTGCGCGGCGACTGTACCTCGCATCTAAGCTAACGTAATCTCCACGCATGCCGAAGCGTGCGGCTCGAGCTTAAGAGCGAGAGGCCACCAAGCGTCATCAGCAGCACACCGAACCAGGCCGTCCAGCTGCGCGCTTCGCCGTGCGCCTCTGCAGTGCGCGCGCCCAGCGGCATATCTTGGGGTGCGTCGGCGAGAATCTGCCCAACGTCGACTTGGCCCGGCACGGAGTGTTCGGAGGTGAGCTGGTTGGGAAGATCGACAATGGGGGCCGCCGACCCCGTGCCGAGATTGGAAGCGGCATCAGCTACCTTCATTTCGGGTACAGGCGGCTGAGCTTGCTCGGGCGGTGCGGAGCGCAGCAACTCCGCGCGCGCATCAACGACCGCGCTCCACCTCGTCCCGTTCTCGTTCAAACTGGCGCTGCGGTCTTTGGCCATGCGAGCCCGAATGGGCTTCTTCACCGTCGCGATGCCCTCGGCCAGGAACCAGCATTTGCGGCGACCGTCCATTCGGTAGACCCAATGCTGTCCACCAGTGGTCGAGGTACCGGGACGCGGCACGCATTCGGCTTGCGGCGGAGAGGTTACCGTGGGTTGGGGCGTGGCAGTATTGAAGAACTCGGCAAGAGGGTTGGCAGACGCAGGCGCCGCCGACAAACCTCCGACAAGCACCAAACTGGCGAAGTATAATCGCAAATGACCGGACATCGAAAACTCCCGGGTGCGCTCCACCCCCGCTCGAACCTTAGCGGCGACAACGGCTGCCATGCGGCTTAAATCGGGCGGCGCGATGAATTAATTAATTGTACTCTTGGCTACCTGATTAATATGCCGGTCACGAGGCAGCGCGATTCATCGAGCCACCTGAGTTGTGCTGGGCCTCGCTCCCCGCGATCCGCGCCGCCGCCGCTCGGTCGATCGCCATCTTTGCGCTCGTCCCCGAGCACGAAAGCGCAACTGGGCGAGGGTGAGGTTGTGGAGGTCACGAGACGTGGCTACCCCGTGCAGCGATTTAAATACTCCGCCACGATATTACCACTGTCGCGCCTTTCTCCCTGCTACCTCTCGTATTAAATGTGAATGCAATATTTAACTGAGGGCTTGTCTGCTCCCGGATTCCCGACTTGTCTGCCTGGGCCTTCTGCCCAAGATTAGGGATGGAGCCATGAACACCGCGCATTTCAATTCGCTCTCCGTTGACGAGCTCTGGATACTTCACCAAGAGGTCGCCGCCAAACTCACTCAGAAAATGTTGGTGCAAAAAGCACATTTGGAGGAACGGCTCCACAGGATTGGACTAGCCAACGAGGCTACGCGGTTTAATCGCAAGCGCCGTCCATACCCGCCCGTTCGTCCCAAATATCGCAATCCGAAGAACCCAGCGGAGACATGGTCGGGTCGCGGCAGGCTGCCTAGATGGCTGCGGCCGCAGCTTCGAGGCGGCCGAGATTTGGACGATTTCCTGATCGGCTTCAGCCCAAAAGCGGCAGACCAATTGAGCGCCGATTGAGGCATTTTGGGATGGGAATGCTGGCGCCGGCTGCTACCCTTGGGCTCTGAGCTTTTCACATCATCGTTCAAACGCGGGTCATGACCATGCTTGGAGGCATGGCCATAGCGAGCGCACTTGCAATCTGGCTGATGGTCTCGCTGAATCGCTCGGGGGGCTCGCGGCGCAGTGAAGATATCGACGAGACTCTCAAGCCCGCGGTGGCCCGCATCTAGTCGTGGTGGCCTCTGAAGTGCCGCCTAACCGCATTCCACGCTCGAAGGACTGGACGGAGGAGGACGACGAAAAGAACTCTGATTGCAACCGGCGTCATCCCGCGCTGCAGGAGTGGTGGGTCGTGATCGTCCGAACGACCGGCCGTTGTGTTGATCGTCACCGGAGATGGAGTTCCTGCTCGCCGAGTAGGTGCCGGTCTGCGCGAGGGCAGGACAACTACAACGAACAGAACGTTCACCAGTAGCCATATTCCCACAATGAGAAGGGCAGTACGCACGAGGAACGACCATCGTTGGATCTAGAATCTGCCGAGGTTGCTCCTGCCTCATACCCGGCACGCAACCGGCAACACTGCGTTCGCGGACGGAGCCGCTTCAGCGCAGCCGGCACATTTGGCATCTCCCGATGCCACTAGGCCCTGAGCGCTTCGCGAGCGTCCAGGATCGCTCCCAGCCTAGTCGGGCGCAACACTCGCGTCTGTGCGCTTTCGAACATTCATGCCCCTTCAAATCATCCGGCGAGAGCCGGACAGGGATGGCTCATCAGCCAAGACGGCCGTCCTCAGCCCGCAATCCCTGAACAGGGGCTGGGTCATGGAGCGTGGCCAAATATCGCAGCACGATGAGCGGCGAATTTGGCGGTCCGCATAGAACCAGTATCGAGTTTCGGCAGTTGACTCCAGGTGGATCCGAACAAGCAAGCTGATTTGTTCGGGCCAAGGATAAGTTTAAAAGCTAAGCCGGCACACATGAAGGACCTCCGACGACGTTTGGAAAAGGTCCGCGCTGACGCCAGAGAGTTTATGCTGATGAGTCAGCAGGCGACGGACATAGAAAAGCGCGAGCTGTTTAAGCGCTTGGCGGATGAACTCGCCTTCGAGGCTCTCGAGCTTGAGCTAATCGTCAAGAAAAATGAGCGAGCTAATCCGTGCGACCAGCACGAGGTCGTGGAGTTTAAGCCGCCCTCTCGGCGAACGCGTGGCTGATGCGGAAGAGGTCAAGCCGGCTAGATCGGCGTGCACAACGGAACTTTGCGCATGGCTCCGCCAGCGAACGCTGCTCCGCCTTCGCCGCATCGCATTGCGGTTGGGAGGGCCCAATCCGGAAGCGGTGATGTCATTGTACGCCGCCAGCAGTTCATCCATATGGTCATATGGTCCTTCCGTCGATTTCGAAGAACAGCGGGGTTTCAGGCAAGGCGCCTAGGCTGCGGAACTGGTCAACTATTTTTCGGCGAACCTCGATCGCAGCCCACGGACCCACCCGTAAATTTCCCAAGTGTTCGAAACGAGGCGCGCTGGTTAACTGGTGTGGGTGAGCACCGCACCATGAAAACACCGAAGCCAAAACAATGGACCGACCGCGAGGTCCAGCAATTGTCGAAGCTGGCACGGACAGGCGCTGGCGTATCGAAGATTGCAGCCGAGCTGGGCCGTCACGCAGGATCAGTGAGGCGAATGGCGCGAACGATAGGGGTATTGTTGAAGAAGTAGCCATCGAGGAAGCTCGCGCATGCCCCGCCCGAAGGAGCGCAGCACGGCTGACCTACAGGCCGAAACCACGACTAATGTCCCGCACAAGCCTGAGCGCGGCGTCAGTATTTCGACCATGGAGGAGCGTCTGATCGAGCTGCGAAAGAATGGTCAGCCCAAATAGCGTGATGGCAATGCCTCTAAACATTGCCGTGGACCGTGTTGAACGGTGCAGCGCAAGTTCAAACGGCCCCAGCCGCAGGTTGGGAGGAACAGCCGGGGCCGGTATTCCCATTCCATGTGCCGCAATCGGCGGTAATCGGCACGCACCTAGCTAGCCAAATAAAAGCTAACGAATTGTTTCGTAAGTCCGAATTCGGAGCGAAGCGCCGCTTTGGTGCAACGGCTCGTGCTTCGCAACGCAACATAGCGCGAGCGCCGCCCGTACTTGTACGGAGGTCGAACAAACTTCTTGCTGTTGCGTGTCGTCCATATTCAACGCCTACTTCAGATTGATTTTGTGACGATCCAATTTTTCAGACGAGGCCGGTCCATGAGCGTCAAAGCCATGATGGCGACTATCCTCCAGAACCAACTGACATCGCGCGGAGTGCATTCGCTGACGCATTCGAACTGCGCGCAGATTGTGGAGCACTTGATCGAAAAGCTCACTGAACTTGAGCTTAGTTTGGCGCGAGAAGTAGCCAACAACCAGAAACTGCAGTAGCGTCACGCATGATGAGTAATCGAGACTGACGGGCCTCTTCCCTCATCAACCAATCGTCGTCCCGGTCATGATGATGGTGTTCGTGGTGGTGCTCATGGTGCCCCACCTCCGTTCACACCTTTTGCCCCAGACGCAGCGATGGCGTTTCACGTGAGTGAGGTCGATAGAAGCAAGGTCATGGCGGGCGGCGTCACGCCCGCAAATCTACCGCAGGTCTTCAAAAATTCACGTCGATCGTCATCTTCTGTCGTAGGCATGACATCCACGTCATGGACGTTCGGACCGGCGCGGCGCCATATTATGTCGGCCCTTATCAGCATTTAAATAAGTTAAACAGATTAAATCAGTCGCCCACGACGTGTAACGAATGCAGCTAATATTCAGGGGCTGCGTGAATCCGAGCGTGTACTTCCTCAGCGGCGGTGGCGCTCTTGAGTATGTCCAGAGCAGTGATCCGTTGGGAACTGATGGGAGTATCGTCCTAATTAAATGGACAGCTTCTTGATGTTATTGTAACTTTCTCCGGTTTCAGCTTCGGAACTAATGTTTTGGAGCAAACTCATGCCGGAGTATCGAGCCTACATTCTTGGATCGGACGGCCACATACAGCTTCGCCTTGAACTTGATTGCGTCGACGAACCAACGGCGAGCGAACGAGCCAAGCAGCTCGTTAACGGCCAAGACGTCGAGCTTTGGGAAGGCGCGCGCAAAATCGCGACATATAGGCCAGAAGAGTAAGGTCGCCGACACCGGCGCGCTGGACCAACCCACATTTCGATTGTCGCGACGAGGATCTTGCTCATAGGGGCATAAGCGCACACTGCGCGTCATTCGTGGTCGCCGTTGCTTCGGGGGCAATCGTCTCCCGGCGCGAGTAGTCATTCGCCTCTGTGCGTGCTTGAGGCTCTGTTCTTTCATTTGCACAAGCGGCGTTGCATTCTTGGAAATGGGACGACATCTCAAGCTCAGCCAAGTGCTCCCAGTATTCTGCTTCCGCGAGGAGCTTCCATTTATTCATGCCATTGTACGCGGCTTGTTGACGACACAGCGAACCCATCGCGCGTAAGCGTCGCACCTTCTCCACTGCGGACCCCCTTTGGCTTGTTTTTCACAAACCTGTTATTTCCGAGTGTCAGAGTTAAAGTCTCGCAGATAGAAATGACAAGCCCGGTGTTTGACTGGTTTTATGACAGCGCATTAGTCTGACTTTTGCCGCTAGCTGAGTGCAATGTCGAATGTCAGCGCCAGAGCGTCGTCCGCCTGCGCTCTGCGCAGGCATGCAATAAGGTTCGCACCAGCAGCAGTGAACTTTTGAGCGATCCTTCTTCGATTATGGTTAGCTTTTCATCACTCCGACGTTTGGTCCTTCCTTTGTCTCGCCGCATTGGACTACGAACCTGCTCGACGACCGATGCAAATTGATCAACACGACCGCTATTGCGCGAGCCTCCGAGGGCTGTCAGTTACTGCAACGTGGACACTAAGAGCCCGACACACGCAACGAAATGACCGGGCTTCATCACGTAGCTGTTGAGCTTCTAGGTCAAGCCGAGCCCCACACTTGCGAGATCGCCGCGGCGTTTGCCGCGTCCCGGAAAGTGGAACTCCCTATGGTATTACCCATGCGCATTTCGCAATTGTGCAGCGGGGCGCTGGCACTTAACTCCTCAATCAGAGACAACAATTCGCCTCCGAGGCGCGTGTGGTTGGAGTTTTTCTTTTGAGATTGAGAGCTTCCGCAGCTGAATTGGACTTCGGGGCGCGAGGCGTAGGCGGATTCAAACAAAGTTCGAGTTGGCCGCCCTATGACGCTCGAAATGCGATGCGGCGGATCGTTCGAGGTAGGCCGCAGTGACGCTTCCCGGCGAAATTGGCAACCGACTTCTGGCAACACTACCGGCGGCGGACCTCGATCTGCTGGCGCCCGAGCTAGAGATGGTAGCGCTCGATCGGGATGCGGTCGTCTCGCAGGCGGGTGACCAGACCGAGCACGTCCTCTTTCCTCATAGTGGCGCCGTTTCTGTGATGATCGACATGGCCAACGGACAGACGGTCGCCAGCGCCGCAATAGGGCGCGAGGGAGCAGTAGGCACTCTTTCCGTGCTGGGGCCGTCCCCTTCGGCCGTTACCGCCGTCGTTCGTGCCGCGGGCATTGCCTCGCGGATCCCCGCATCGCGATTCCACGCCGCTTTTAGCCGAAGCGCCGCGATCCGCCACGCAGTCCAGATTCATTTCAAAGCGATGCTGATACAGCTACAAATCGGCGGCGCCTGCAATGCTCTGCATCCGGCCCAAGCCCGCATGGCACGCTGGCTGCTCCATCTTCGCGACCGCGCCGACCACGACGTCCTCGCACTCACCCAAGAGGCGCTTTCGCAAATACTGGGTGTGCGACGAACGACAGTGACGCTCCTGATGCGCAACCTGCGCGCTTCCGGAGCGATCAGATCTGAACGGCGAGGAGAAATCGAGATTGACCCATCGCGGCTCGCAGCGGTGGCGTGCGAATGCCACGATACCATGCGTCTCGAAATCGAGGGGATCTTCTCTATGAATGCAGCCCGATCTCGCGCTTTGGTTCTGCCGACGCCGTAACTGAAACGGGGGATGCCGCAAACCATCGCGCCTTTCGGCGTGATAGCCCGTTATCCCGGACATGGACGATGTGGCCAATGTGCAACGGGCGCCTGGCTTCTCCACGGCAATGTCCGCGACCGAACAATCCCGCTCATGAGGTACGCGGTACTATCGGCGCGCCATGTACTGGGGGTCTGTGGATGAACTTTTCAAACGAAAGATCAGACCTTATTGTCTCTTTGGGAAAGCGTGCGGCGACAAGTGTTGGCTGATCGCGCGAATGGCGGACGCTCCCGCGTTGTTGGTGACAATCTGCGCACCTATGCTGAACCGCTACGTTCGGAGATGGATCGACGGGAGCTCAAGTACGCCTCAATCAATTCAACTGAATGAAGCAGAGGGTGCCTCTGGGGCACACAGACGATGAGAGACATGCAGGAGCAGCTCGAGAACCTCCTCAAAGACGCAGCCGACTGCAAATCGATCAGCGATCTGGCCACCGACCTGCAAAAGCGAGAGTTGTTCGCGAGGCTTGCCGATCATCTGAGCGTCTTGGCTTCCGAGGTCGAGCGTGCAATTGCTGCGACAGCCTTTGGCACCGAATCGGAGCGATAAGAGGATATGCCCCCACACCGATGATTGGGAACTAGCATGCGATGAGCGGTGAAGGAGGACATGACTGCGGAGCGGCCTCGCGTGCGAGAGTGCAATCGCGCGCTCGCGTCGCCACTAGTCGGAGCGCCTATTTGCCCGTGCAAGGCAATCAGCTAACTTCGATCGTCAGCTGCGACCGCAGCCCTGACCTTGGAGGATATCCCCGGCCAGCGCGCTTTATCACGAAGGCTGCGTCATGCTCATTCGCTATAGGACCGGCGTTGCCCTGTTTCAGCAGCCTCATTCGAGGCCAAGCAACGCCGCGCCCGCTCGATCTGGGCGCCGGTCGCCCCGTGGTTACGGGCATACATCTCAGCCAGGGCCGCCGAATACTTAGCAACGTAGTATTTGACCTCTGAGCAAGAAATCCGCTCTCCCGGTCTGTGCTGGCGCGCAGCATAGGCTTCAGAGCTCAGCGTCATCAGAAACAAGGCAGCAGCGCCAATCGCACGCGTGACAGTCATTGTCATCCCCCACAGCTACTAGGTTCGTTGCAGAGAGCAGGCCTGAATCGTCCCGATCGCGCAAATTAACACTGAGGCGCTAGTGCAACGTGTTGTGGACTGTTGCTTTCATGCCCAGCTTCGTGAGCACCGGCCCGCCCATGCTGGCGAACCCCGTACAAATCCAGACTCGTCGACACAGATGCGCGGCAATTGACGTCCCCATGTAAGCTGCATTGCGCAACGGGACACGCCGCTCTGGTCATCTCAGGAACCCAAGGGCGCGACACGCCGGCCGGCGCCGCCGCGATCCTAACGGGCACAAACCTCTCCCGCGTCGCTTGGGGAGGACCTCACGATGCCGACCAGCAATTCAATCCTCTGCGCGGATGACTACCGATACGATCATCCTCTCTCGCTCCAGTCCATCATGGGCCAGTTTGAGCGAACTACAGCAACCGAGGGCCAACCAGATCCAATCATGGCCCCGAAGCGCTTGGATTGATGGATCGGGCGGCGGGATTTGATGTCCTGTTCGTCGACGCGATCATGCCGGTCGGCATCAACGGACGGCGGCTTGCCGTCGAGATCGACGATCGCCGGCCCGGTACTTTACACGTGGGGATATTCGGAGAACGCGATCATTCACCATGGCATGCTCGATCCGGGGCTTCCTTGCTCAGCAAGCCGTCCCGGTAGGTCCCTGCTTCCTCCGCTTTGGCGCTTCAGTTCGCGCACCGCGCTTCCAATGCGACGATGAACGAACGATCCCACCGGCCGTCACGCATGGCCTGCATCGTGGCTTCTTCACGGGCACGCTGAGTCTCGGCATTCGCGATCAACGAGGAGCCGCATCGGGCGCGAATGCGAGCAGGCCATCCTGATCGGATTTCCGCCACGTCGCGGATAGCTCCGTCGATCACCATCCCAGCAAGACCTATCGTTGCCGCGTAAAACGATAGAATACCTCCGATCACTGCATTCGTGATGTCGCCACCCGCGTCGATCACCATGACATCGCCCGGCCGGCAAAATTCGAAGGCGCGCAGGATTGCGAGGTTGTCTCCCCCTCGAGTGAGCACTGTGACCGCCGTTCCGGCGAGCGGGCGGGCTTGTGGTAGGGCGCGAGCCCGACGGAGCCGCTGTTCCGCTGCATATTGTCGCTCAAGAGCGCCACGGGGATGTCCCGATATCTGCGGTGCGGAAGCATTCTTCGTGAGACCGGACGTCTGCATGGCTTCGAATCCTGTGTGGAGTACTAGCGCAAATCGAACACGGCCCGCGCGATGCGCGCGACGCCGTCGGTCAATGTTTCAATATCGGTGGCGATCGAAAGCCTGAAGTAGGGTGAAAGTCCATAGGCCGTTCCGGCAACCAACGCGACGCCGGCGCTGTCGAGAAAATACAAAACCACGTCGCCGTCGGCGTCGAGCCGTTTGCCGTCGGGCGTGGTCTTGCCGATCAAGCCACCGCAATTGACATAGAGGTAGAACGCACCATCCGGCGCCATGCAACTCAGGCCGGGGATCGCGTTGACGAGCGTGCAAGCATACATGCCTCGGCGCCGGTAAAACGGAATATCACCCGGATTCGTACCTTCACGAACCTTATCGATGATATTGGCGAGGCGGCGAAAGGGTGTCCGGTAGGTCAATCGAATAAGCCATCAGTCCGCCAACTTGGACGAAGTCCCCATAAGCATACATTGTGGGAATTTGGGCTTCAGCCGCCAGTTCGGCAATCATCGCACGATTGGTGAAATGCTCGGCTTTCATCAGATACCATCAGCGCATCCAAGTGATCTTGTTGCATCGATCTGAAGACGCGCTCTGCCTCGTTAAAGCCCTTGCCCAGCAGCTGCTCTTTTTGCCGCTTCTCGCGCTGCCGCACCCTCTTGGGTCTTGCCAGTACGATCGCGAGTGCGGGCCCGGGTGCCCACCAACAACCAATTTAGTTTTCCAGATTGCGCGAGCCTCAGCAGAAGCTTCGGTCCACCGGAAGCCCCGGACCATGCGAATGGTGCACCGCTGAACACGTGACGTTAAACTTCAGCGATTTCCTCCAAGAGTGCTTTGGCAGAACGAAGGTCTGATGTTTCCAACCCTTCCGTAAACCAGCCGTAGACGGGACCAAGGAGGCCTCTCGCGTCGGCCTTCCTGCCCTGGTCGCGCCAAAGCCGAGCCAGACTCATGGCCGCACGTAATTCAAAGGATTTCGCGCTTTGGCTTTGAGCAATCTTGAGCGCAGCTTGCAAGTAGTTCTCGACCTCCTCAGCTGGAGCACCACGAGTGCGATGCAGTTCGCCCTCCATGCATGCAAGCTCCGCCTCCCACATATGTTCTTCGTTGCGCGCAGCAATGGCCTTCGCTTCGGCCAGGGTGGCCAGCCCGTTTTCGTCGTCACCTAACTGGTGGTGCATCCCCGCGAGCATCCACAAGTACCGGACCTGGTACCAACTGGCTCCGAGCCTGGCCCTCTCGTTCAGACTGAGGCGCATGAGCGCCAAGCCGCCCTCCACGTCACCTTCTTGGGCCATTGCCCAACCCCGCAGGATGAGACCGCTCAAGCGCCAATAATTCAAACTGTGCTGATCGGCGAGATCGATGATGGCTTCAGCGTGCGCATGCACACCCGCCACGTCACCCATCAGCTCCGCAGGCCCCGCTCCGCCATAGACCTGCACGTGCGCCGTAAGGTTCGTTTGATTTAACTCCGCAGCGTATTCAAACGCCGCGCGGCTGGCCCTCTGCGCCTGTTCGGAATAGCCAAGTATCCAAAGCACGATCGCCAGGTAGGGTAACGCCGAGGCCTTCGGATCATGTACATAGTGGACAGGTGGCGGCCGATGCGTATCCGGCTGATAGCGCCTCACGATCGCTTCGAGCTCTAAGCGCGCCGTAAGAAAGTCGCCGGCGTGCATGGCGGTGAGCGCCGCCAAACGATGCGTAGCTAGTTTGAGCGCCGTGTCCCCGGTGCGCTCGGCAGCGCGCTGGGCCTCTGCGACAAGGCTCTGCATGGCACCAAAGTCGCCTCGCACGAAGTGGAAAACAAACTTGCCGCTAAGGGTGGCGAACAAGGCATCCGTGTCATCGAGTTCATAGCAGAGCGCATGGGCCCTGCTGAAGGCCGTGCCAAGCTGCGGCGCCGTGTATCCGTGAATGGCAATCAGCGGACCTCCGATCGCCGTTTGCAGGGCGAGTTCCTGGCGATCGCGCTCCGGCCCTTCTGGATTCGACTTGAGTGCATCCAGCCCTCTTGTGAGATGAGCGATCGCCTCGAGATTGGCGGAACGCCCCGCGGCAATCCGGCCCGCCCGCAGCCAATAGCCGACCGCCTTTCCCGCCAGTCCCCCCTGCGTGAGGTGCAAAGCGATCGTCTCCGGCTCAGCTTCTGCACGGGCAGGATAATGTTCCTCGAGAGCTGCAGCGATGCGAGCATGGATCTGCTGCCGCTTGCTCTTTAAGAGGCTCTCATGCGCGATGTCTTGGACCAGCGCATGTTTGAAGCTGTAGCCCGTATCCGGAGGTGCTCCACGGCGGAATATGAGTTCCGCTGTCATTAGATCATTGAGAGCACGCTGCAGCGCGTGTTCGTCGAGCGCCGTTACCGATCTTAGAAGCTCGTGTCCGAATTCGCGCCCAATGCATGCCGCGATCTGGGCGACTTCCTTTACCGGCGCCAATCGATCGAGGCGCGCCATCAACGAGTCCTGGAGCGTCGTCGGGATCGCTAGGGGCGGCAAAGGACCAATCAACTCATAGTAGCTGCCCCGGTCTTTGAGCAGCCCGGATTCGAGGACGGCCTTGGTGAGTTCCTCGACAAACAGCGGCACGCCATCAGTTTTAGCCAGAATCTGCTCAAGCACCTCTTGTGGAAGTATTTTGCCGCCAGTGATCCGGTCAACGACAGTCGCCCCTTGCCTGCGGCCTAGTCGGCTTAAAGAGAGCGCCGTCACGTGCCCATGACCTGCCCAGCGCGGAACGAACTCAGGCCGGAAGGTGATGATGATCAGAATCGGGAGTTGCTGCACTTCGTCAACGGCCCGGTCGAGGAGTTCGAGCATGGTAGGGTCTGCCCAGTGAACATCCTCGTAGACGGCGAGCAGCGGCTGCCTTGCCGCCAGGCCTTGTATCTGCTCCAGGAGAGCCTGGAACGTTCGCTCCTTCTTCTGGTGTGGGCTAAGTGCGAGTGGCGAGTATCTCTCCCCCGTCGGGATTGCCAGGAGGTCCGCAAGAACCGGCGCGCTCTCATGCACGTCGTTTGTGGCAAGAGCGAGCATGGCCTCGAGTTTATCGAGCTGTTCTTCGGGAGCATCCTCCCGTCGTATTCCTGCTGCCCGCTCAAGGAGCCCAATGACAGGATACAAGGCGGTGCTGGTATGGAACGGAGAACAGAAATGGCTCAGTGGCGTGTGCGGCGCACCTGCGAGGTGGTCGCGCAGCGCCCGCACGAGCCGGGACTTGCCAATGCCTGCTTCGCCGCCGAGCAGGACAATCTGTCCCTCTCGCTCTTTCGCGTGCTCCCAGCGCTCCAGGAGCAATGCAAGTTCTTGGTCTCGTCCGACGAGCGCGGTCGTTGCCATGCCGTGCTGGGCGTCGAATCGACTCTCGGCTGCGCCCTCACCACTGACAAGCCAGGCCTGCACCGGCTCCGGGAAACCTTTGAGCGGCACTGTGCCGAGGTCCTGGTAAATGAAGGCTTCGGCCAGCAGGCGGCGCGTTGACTCGGCGATCACCACATCACCGGGCTCGGCCAGACTCTGCAGTCGGGCAGCCAGGTTCGGGGTTTCGCCGATCACGGCGCGCTCGCGAGCCTCTCCCTCGCCTATCAGTTCGCCGACCACGACGAGACCGGTTGCAATGCCGACGCGCGCGGCAAGCGCTACACCGCCCGGCTCGGTAAGGGAGGCGACCGCCTTGGTCACTCGAAGCCCGGCGCGGACGGCACGCTCCGCCTCATCTTCATGCGCCCGCGGCCAACCGAAATACGCGAGAACGCCGTCGCCCAGGAGCTTGGCTATGTGGCCTTCGAACCGGGCGATCTCGCCCGCCACGGCGTTGTGGTAGGCCTGCATGAGGTCACTCAGCTCCTCGGGGTCGCGCCCTGAGGCGAGCGCGGTGGAACCGACCAAGTCGACGAACATGACCGTAAGCTGCCGACGGTCCGCCTCTGAGGGCAGTGACGGCCTTGTACGTTCAGTTGGCTCACCAGCATCAGTGGCGACGGAAGCGATCGATGACATGCGCGCCTGAATCGCTTTCAATACGGTCTTGCGCGGCCCGAGCGGCAAGCCGAGTTCTCGCAGATCGGCTTCAGTCAGGTCGTGCAGTACATCAGGCGTGACTTCGGCTTCCTGGAAAGCGCGAGTGTAGCGCTCCAGCCCAAGACTGCGAAGCCATTCGGCTATATCCACGCGACGTCTCCTCGCGCGGCGCCAAGCGATACGACGGCGAGTTCAGTTGAAGGTATGTAACCTCAGCTTCAGTGAGCCATCCGCTTGACGCTCGAACACATGGGTGGCAATGCCGCCGGCACTTTGGCGGCTCCCATCCGGTCCCTTGCCGTTGGCCGTCCATTTTGCGGTACTGTAGACGACCTTCTCGTCTCCACCCGCATCTATGATTGTTAGTTTGTGATCAGTGAATCCGCCTGAAAACAGCCCAGCAAAGAATTTTTCGATTTCTTCCGGACCCGATATAACCTGATGCGTTGGTGGTAACACTTTCGCGTTTGAAACGTACGCTGTGGCGACCCCTTTGGCGTCAGCTTTGTTGAACGCCGTATCCCACGCGGCATAAGCTCCGGTAACTTCGGCTCTCACGTCGGAGTTCGTCGAGGAGGCCAGGTTCGGCATGATTCCCTCCCTCAGAATTGGCTTAGTGACCTCCATCATACTACTGCTGACCAGTCCGCGAAATCGGAACTCGCGGGAACAGGGCGTGCTATTAGGCCGCGGACGAAACGAGGGCACATCCATACTTCCGCTGAGGGCTACGAGCGCCTTTTTCCGACTTCTAGATTTCACAATGGCAGGGAGCACCTGCTTCCTGCTTCATCCCGGACAGGAGGACGACATGCCTGATAGCGTCTACAAGGTCATTGAACTGGTCGGTACGAGCAACGAATCGTGGGAGAAGGCCGCCGCGAATGCGGTCGAGCAAGCTGCAAAATCTCTCCGAGATCTTCGCATTGCAGAGGTCGTCAAGCTGGATATGCAGCTGGATGAAAAGGGAAAAGTCGAAGCCTATCGCGCCAAGCTCAACGTATCCTTCAAGTTCGAGGGCTCCTGAGCCTCAGCACCTCGCCCCATGCGCAGGGCGAGGAGGACTCATTGGAGTAGGCGCGTTGCCCGGTTCGCCTAGCCGGACACTGTGGCCCCGTCTCGGAAGTTGGCCCTAGTCCGACCGGGACCGATATGCTTTGATGCGTCGGGGCGTGTGGCGCGTGGTGGCCTTATGTACATGGTCATTCGCAAGTACACCAAGGTTCGTTCGGTAGCGGACGCCGCTCGCCGCGCCAAGAGCGGCGTCGGCCAGATCCTAAGGCAATCGCACGGATTCAGATCTTACTATGTGCTGGATGCGGGCGACGGCGTTGGTATCGCCGTGATGATATTTGACGATCGCGAAAGCGCCAATGCAGCGAACGCCAAGATACTCGCGTTTGTTCAAGCAAGTCTACATGACCTCGATCTTGGAGTTCCCGAAATCACCACCGGCGACGTTTTGGTGAACATAGAGCCGAATGAATTCTCGGGCATAAAGTAGCTGAAAACGCCGCCATTTGCGTGGCGGTTGGCCTCCTTTGCTCCTGTCGTCGACTTGATGTTCCCATCTCGTTTGCACCGGTCGCGCCCTGGACGCGCGTGCCGTCCGCCATGAATATGCGACTACGCGTGTTTTCGAGGAGTAGAGCCACATGAAGCAACATACCTTCGAAGCATTTTCCGCCACCGCGATCTACTGGACACCGCTTGTGCTTATGGGCACCGCGATGCCGCCAAGAGATCCCGATGAAGACGACGAGGACGACGAAGAGGAAGATGACGCTGACGACCCGCCGGTCGTGCGCGAGCCGGACGAAGACTAGACTGGCGTGTTCGGCAGTCGGCGCTATAATATCTCTCATGGGCTGGGATGCGAAAGACATAGCGCTCCTCAACAGACTCTGGTCCGCAGGACAGAGCGCGGCGCAGATTGCGCGTCGTCTCGGGTGCAGTCGTAACGCGGTCTGCGGCATGCTGACCCGTCTGGGCTTGAAGCGCGGCCACAAGCCGCCCACAGCAAGGCCCAAGATAAGGCCGCGCCCGAAGCTGAGGCCGACCTCGTCGGCGGCCTGCGCCCGTCCAGTCGCACGGAAGGTGTCGCGGAACACAGTGCAGAGGCAGCCGCCCAAGGAATTCAGCAAGCAGCAGCTCTACTCCATGCTGGCAGAGGCGGTCAGAAACACTGGCTAAGAGCTCACCAAGAATGTGGTTGTGCTCCCGCAAGTCCCTGGCCGAGTTCGACGGGTTCGGCAGTCGTACACCCATCCCAAGACTTCATCTGCTTGGAGTCAAAAGCAGCGGTAGATGCTAGGCTGAACTTACTTGTGGTTTGCCGCCGAAAGCCGACATGTCACCGATTCAAGAGATCTTCGGCTAAGCGGCCTGAAGTGGAAGCCGTAATGCCGGATCTGGCCCTTGAATGACCTGCCGTCGATATCGGTGACGCCGCAACGTCGATGGCGATCGTCGTGCGCTCGAAAAGCGATCTTGCAAACGATAAGGCGCTGCTTGCGGCCAACTCACCTGTTCCGCCGCAAGGAACGATTGCATCAGCCGTGCTTTAGCCGTCCGCACCTTGTTCGATCAACAGTTTGCGAAAGCCGCCGCCGCCGATCGAAGGACCAGTCAATGCGCATCCGTCTCGTTGGTGGCACGGGGCTTGTTCGATCGGCAATCCAGGCCAGACTGTCCGCCGAAGGGCCCGAATGCGTATTGGTGTCGCGCCACCCGGCGGCACCTGATACGCACCACATCATCCTCGATATGGTCGGACCACCGACGCTTCGAAATGGAAGGACGCTCTTGCCGACGTTGATGTCGTTGTCAATGCGGCGGGTGCCCTGCAGGGACAGGACATGCAGGCGGTTCATGTTGCTGGCAGCGCGGCGCGGGGGCCATGCAAGGGTGCGAAGTCATTGGATGTCTCAGCAGGCGGTTGCTGGGCCCGGCCCGGGCCTAGCAGAATCCCCGCGCTCGTTTCATTGTATGCGGCGCCCGAACCGTTGGGGCTGACTGACATCAGCGCCGAACTGAACCAAGGCTGGAGCCGAGTGACTTCCGCAGTTTGCCCGAAGCTGCAAATCAGAGTCCTCTGCTCTTGTCGCCGTTTGACCCTGAACGGACATGCTAGGCATAAACAGCTGGACGCGGTGTGGTGTGAGGTCTTGGCTTTGGTTTGCTCGGACGTCCGCATCACGGACTGACGCGCTCGCACCAAACCCTGCCCTACTGGGCTTGATCGTAGGCCTGCAGGATCCGGACAAAATCAGCCATGCTGGATCGATCTTGGTTTTCAGCCATAGCTGCAACCTGAGTATTGGACACGCGTTGGCTTCCCCGTCTGAACCGCATCAGGAGGTCGGCGATGTTTCTCATGGCGGACTCTCTGCACTAACTACGGCCGTAAGCGTCAGTTGAGCGGCGAAGCACCGCTAGATCGGGAGAAGGGCCGGCGGGCGCTACGCCGCCGGTCTCGTCCCGCAACTGTCGGCTCGCAGGGCCGGTTCCGTTGCTTTTCAGTCTGGATGTATCGGTAACATTAGCCCTTGGTCGGCGCCATCGCGCGCAGGTATGAAGTGACCATACTTAGGTAGACTTGGGTTAGTGAATCGGGATCGGGAGCCATCCCGATCGGCACCGTTCGAATTGGAGGCTGCCGCTGACCAGGCCATCGCTGCCTGCGGTCGAGACACCCGGGAGGCGGTCAAGGCGCTCATTGTCGCGAACGGGCTCCTCGAGGCGCAGGTCGAGGATTGCGAGCCTCGGTTTCCGCCGGCTACTCGCGCGGCCCGTTCGTCGTCCGCGCGACCGTCCCCCCGAATTGACCAAGTAGGCACTTCGAAACCGCCCGTCGAAAAGGCGCCCTCGGTCAAGCTGCAGATCCGAGCTTCATCGAAAGCTCTCAGCGCGGTCGCCTTCAGCCGCAGCGGGGATGCGGCGATGGGCCACTTCGGAGACGCAACCGTGATGCGGAAGTTTGGCGAGGTCCTGGACGACCTGAGTACGCGTGAAGCCGCTGGTTCAGCTTTTTCAAGTCGTACTCGGTGCGCAGCCGGCCCACGATCGCTCCGATCACCTCCCCGCATCTTGCTGCCCGTCCGACATGATTGCGACCTTCCAGGTGTCGTGACAGGGCAAGATGAGATGGCGATATAGGTCGGCAACTCGCAGCTGTCTTCCATTGTTGGACCTTCGGCCCTTCTAAGCTCCGGAACACGTGCGCGGTCCATACTTCTTGTTTGGCGGCGCAAACCATCGATGGACTGCCCGACCTTCGTTCAGCCGTCGGAACCGGAAAAAAGGCTCGAAGGATGTGAGGCGGCTCACATCACCGGGACCAATTAGAGCCTACGCCGTCTTGGCGGATACAACACCGGACGGAGATGTCGAATGAAACGCCTTATGCTTTCGCTCGTCACGGCCCTGCTCGTCATCGGTGCGGCGACCAGCGTGCTCAGACCGCATGCACTTCTTCACTCTGCACAGAGCGGCATGCCAAACATTCAAGAGCTGCAGACAGCCCAGGCGAGCACGCTGGCCGAGCAGGAGATCGAGGACCGGTCCGTTCTGTTTGCCAGAGGGCGCACGCAATAGAGCACACCTGACCGGCCCTCTTCAGCCGCTCCCCCTCATTCCGCCGCAGCGGTCACTGGTTGCGGCTTTTGATCGTTCGGCCCGGTTCGCCCACTCTGTTCGTCGAGCCAGAGGCTATGATGTTCGCGTGCCCAGTTGAGGTCGACCTCACCCGAACCCATGGCCTCGAAAGCCCCCTCCATCCCGATCGTGCCGATGTAGATATGCGCTATCATTGCGGCCACGAATAGCACGGCAACCACGGAGTGGATGATCTGGGCCATCTGCATGCCTTCAATGCCGCTGACGTAGAACGGGAACATCAGCTCGTATCCCGTCGCTGCAACGAGGCCGCCCCCGATTACGACGATCCAGTAAATCATCTTCTGGCCGGCGTTGAAGCGATAGGCCGGTGGATGATCATGGCCGACAATGCCCCCTCCCCGCTTGATCCAGGCGACGTCCACCTTGTTCGGGAGATTTCCCGCGATCCACATCAGGAAGATCAGGACGACGCCGACGGTGAACGGGAAACTCAGATAGTTGTGGGCATACTTCGCCCATTGTGACCATTCGGAGAACGCTTCAAAACCGATCAACGGCAATAACAACGGCCGCCCGAAGGTGATGTTCAGACCCGAGATGGCGAGGATGATGAAGCAGGTCGCTGTCATCCAATGCACGAAGCGCTCAAACAGCGTGAAGCGCACAATGGTGCGGCCCGATCGCCCGCTTTCAAGCCGCACCATGCCGCGGGTGAGATAGAAGATCACGAGCAAAGCCAGCATGCCGATAATCGCGACGCCCCCGATCCAGCGCAGCGTGACATTGCGAAACTCCCGCCATTCGCGTCCCTGTGGCTGCTCAAGCACGCCCGATCTCTGATCCGGAATGCTGACACGGCCCTGGATTCGGTTCATCTCCTGCAGCAACTGCTGCTCCTTGACGGAGCTTGCGGTCGGATTGACCTGCTGGGTGCTCGCTGGAGCCGCCATGATCACCAGAAGCAGCGCGCATGCGCCAAATGCCAGGCGAACGAGTTTTCCAAATGACGCCATCTGCGCCTCCCGGTATCGCGTCCTTGACTGTCGTCCGCGTCAGGACTCGATCGTCTCGCGATACGCGGTCTTCCAGCCCCACGCGCCGGAGCCGTAGCCGCGCTTCATCACGCGTTCCTTGTAGATCTGGGCGATGATCTCCCCGTCGCCGGCGAGCAATGACTTCGTCGAGCACATTTCGGCACACAGCGGCAACTTGCCCTCCGCCAGCCGGTTCGCGCCGTACTTTTCGTATTCCTCCTTGCTGCCATCGGCCTCGGGGCCGCCGGCGCAGTAGGTGCATTTGTCCATCTTGCCGCGTGAGCCGAAGTTCCCGACCTTGGGATATTGCGGCGCGCCGAACGGACAGGCGTAGAAGCAATAGCCGCAGCCGATGCAGAGGTCCTTGGAGTGCAGCACCACGCCATCGGCGGTGGTGTAGAAACAGTTCACGGGGCACACGGCTGCGCAGGGCGCGTCGGTGCAGTGCATACAGGCCATCGAGATCGAACGCTCGCCTGGCTTGCCATCTTTTATGGTGACCACGCGGCGCCGGTTGATACCCCAGGGCACCTCATGCTCGTTCTTGCAGGCGGTGACGCAGGCATTGCACTCGATGCAACGGTCGGCGTCGCAGAGGAATTTCATACGGGCCATCGTCGTTGCTCCTTATGCCGCCGCGATTTGGCAAAGAGTGACCTTCGGTTCCTGCATGCCCGTCGCGGGATCATATCCGTAGGTCGTGATGGTGTTCGCGCTTTCGCCGAGAACGATCGGATCTGTCCCCTTCGGATAGGCGCTGCGAAGATCCTTCCCTGCCAGCCAGCCGCCGAAATGGAAGGGCATCCAGGCGACGCCCTTGCCGACACGCTCGGTGACGAGCGCTTTCATCCTCGCTCTGGAATTGTTCTCTGCGCCGGTGACCCAGACCCAGCCGCCATCCTTGACGCCGCGATCAGCAGCATCGGCCGGGTTGATTTCGATGAACATCTCCTGCTGTAGTTCGGCAAGCCACGGATTGGTACGCGTCTCCTCCCCACCCCCCTCATACTCGACCAGACGGCCCGACGAGAGGATGAGCGGGAACTGCTTGGCAATCCCCTTCTCCACAGCAGCCTTCTGCACCGAGAAGCCGATGTTGGGCATGCGAAACTGCTTGGCATTGGGCAGCGTCGGATATTTCTCGACAAGATCGACACGTGGCGTGTAGATCGGCTCGCGATGGACCGGAATCGGATCGGGCAGGCCGAAGGCGTTCATGCGTGCCTTGCCGTTGCCGTACGGCACGCAGCCGTGTTTGAGCGCGACCCGCTGGATGCCCCCTGAGAGATCGAGCGACCAGGACACCGAATCCGGATTGGTCGGATTGATCTTCATGATCGTGGCCATCTCCGCTTCGGTGAGATCCGTGTCCCAGCCAAGCTTCTTCAGGCTCGCCAGCGTGAATTCGGGATAGCCGTCCTGGATCTCGGAATCCTTAGAGTACGATTTGTCGGCCAGCAGGCTGACCTTGCGCGTGGACCCGTCTGGCAGCTTCTCCTCGCGTTCGATACCGAAGCGCGGCCGGAACGTGCCGCCGCCATCCATCACCGCGAGATTGGTGTTGTAGAGCAGCGGCGTACCCGGATGCCGGACGTCCGGTGAGCCCCAGCACGGCCACGGCAGGCCGTAGTAGTCACCGCCGACCTCGGGATCGTCCTTTGGGGCACGCATCGTCAGCATGTCGAACTTCGCCTGGTGCTTCATGTGCGCCTTGAGCCGCTCAGGCGATTGCCCGCAATAGCCGGTCGACCAGCTGCCGCGATTCATTTCGCGCAGCACATCCTCTGCTTCAGGCAGATTGTTCTCGACCTTGATTTTCTTGAACATCTGGTCTGCGAATCCGAGCTTCTTGGCCACAAGATAAATGACCTCGAGATCATCCTTGGATTCGAAGATCGGTTTGACGATCTGCTCGCCCCATTGCAGCGAGCGGTTCGAGGCGACGCGCGATCCCTTGCACTCGAATTGCGTGGCCACGGGAAGAATGTAGACGCCATCCTTGCGGCCGGCCTCGACCGCCAATGACGCCCACGTCGTGGGATGCGGGTCGGCAATGACAAGCAGGTCTAGCGCCTTCAGGCCGTTGAGAGACTCCGGAATGCGCGTGATGCTGTTGCTGGCGTGCCCCTGAACGAACACTGCCCGTACGTTGTCCTTCTGAGCGACCTGATCTTTCGGCAGCGTTACTGCCTCGAACCAGCGGGTCAGAGGAATGCCGGGAGTCTCCATGATCTGCTTGGAATCGAAGCGCGACTTCAGGAATTCGTAGTCAACGTCCCAGACCCGCGACCAGTGCTTCCACGCGCCCTCGGCGAGACCGTAGTAGAACGGCAACGTCACAATATCGAGCCCAACATCGGTCGCCCCCTGCACGTTGTCGTGGCCGCGGAAGATGTTGGCACCCATGCCCGGTCCGCCCACATTGCCGGTCAAGAGCAGCAGGATGCAGCTCGCCCTCACATTGGCGGTGCCGACGGTCTTCTGGGTCTGGCCCATGGCCCAGATCAAGGTCGACGGCTTCTCGGTGGCGAACAGCTTGGCGACCCGCTTGAGCTGTTCGCCTGGAATGCCGGTGACGCGCTCCACCTCATTCGGATTCCATTTCTCCACTTCCTTGCGGAGATCGTCGAAGCCGTAGACGCGCTGCCTGATGAATTCCTTGTCCTCCCAACCGTTCTGAAGGATGTGCCACATGATGCCGTAGAGCACCGGAATGTCGGTGCCCGGACGCATCCGCACATATTCCGTGGCGTGCGCAGCGGTGCGTGTCATGCGCGGGTCGATGACGATGAAGTTGGCCTTTTGCAGTTCCTTGCCCTCGAGCAGATGCTGCAACGAAACCGGATGCGCTTCGGCCGGATTGCCGCCCATGATCATCTGGGTCTTGGCGTTGCGGATATCGTTGTAGCTATTGGTCATCGCGCCATAGCCCCAAGTATTGGCGACGCCGGTGACAGTGGTCGAATGGCAGATGCGTGCCTGATGGTCGGTGTTGTTGGTGCCCCAGAACGCCCCGAGCTTGCGGAACAGATAAGCGCCTTCATTGGTCATCTTGGCCGAGCCGAGCCAATAAACGGAATCGGGACCCGATTTTTCGCGAACTTCGATGATCTTGTCGCCGATCTCGTTGATCGCAGTCTCCCAGGAGACGCGTGTCCATTGCCCGTTTAAGAGCTTCATCGGATAGCGCAAACGCCGCTCGCTGTGCACCAACTCGCGTACGGAAGCTCCCTTCGCGCAATGAGATCCTCGATTGATGGGGGAATCCCAGCTCGGCTCCTGGCCGATCCAGACCCCGTTCAACACCTCCGCGGTCACGGTGCATCCGACCGAACAATGCGTACAGATGCTTTTCTTGACGGTGGCCCCGGCGGTCAGCGGACCCGCCACGGCCGCTTCCGCCTTGCGCACGCCGGAAATCGGCATGGTCCCGAGTGCCGCGAGCGCGCCACCCGCAAGACCGGACCGGCGCAGGAAGGCGCGGCGATCGAGACCGCCGGTCTGCCTTGCCATGGTGTCCGCGACCGAGCCGCGGCGGTCGGATCCGGAATGCTCTTGTGTTCGCTTGATAAGCACGGGCGGACTCCCTCAGGCGGGATAGCGGTTGACGCGGTAATAGGCCTTCACGTGATCGGATTCCTTGTAGCGCGACTTGCGCTTCTCATCGTCATTCTCGCTGTCGGCCTGCGCGGAACCGACGAGTGGCGTCGTCAGCATGGCCCCAGCGCCTACCGTGCCGATGCCAACCCTGCGGAGGAAGTCGCGCCGTCCGACGATCGCTTTCTTTTCATCGCTCATCGCACCTCTCCCGGACCAGCCTCGCATGGCCACTTCGCGAACGAAAATCCTTGCCTCTCGATCTCGATAAACAGGCGGCCGAACGTGCCGACCGCGCGGTAGAACCTTGCGCTCGCCGCCTGCTCCATGTCGCCAAACAGACGTCCCATCCAGGACGAAACGTGTTTCTCGAACAGCGCACGCTGCGCAACGAACGGCGCTTCCCAGCGGCCATCAGCCATTCCGGCCATGATCGCGCAGAGAATGGCGGCATGATCCTCAGGCTCGGAATTGCCCTCGGCGCGCGCGATGCCGAGCTCCGCGAGATCCGTCCGCAAACGTGACAACGGCCGCTCGTTGAGGAAGCCGGTCAAATAGTAGGAGGCGTAGGGCAGCAACTCACCGCGGCCGAGACCGACAAAAAGGTCGAAATATTCACGTTCGACCTGAGCTGCGGTCGTGTGCGAAGCGGCTTCCGCCAAGCCGGCGTGAGCCTGACCGAGTGGCGTGCCGTCTCCGCTCAAACCCGTAAGCCGATCGAGCAAGCGCTTGGACGGCGCAGCTGCGAGCAAGGCGGCGAGAAGGACATATTCCTGCGCTCGCGCGACATCGATCGGATCGATGCTGTCTTGCGATGCTGTGTGTTCGTGATGGTGATCGGGATAGAGATCAGGCCGCAGCTCGGCCCGAGGAACACCTGTTGCAGCTTCGACCGCAATCACCCGCTGAGCGGGTACCTTGCTCCAGTTCGAAATCGAGGGCTGGCTGATGTGGATTTTGCGCGCAAGCTGGGCCACGCCGCCTGCGGCGTCAATGGCGCGATAGAGCCCGGCGTCACGCACATGGACCTCCGTTGCCTGAGACCCTCGAGCGACCAATTTTACTTGCGCAACAAAGCGCTAGCAAACCTAGACCTAGTTCCGCAGACGGTCAATCGCCGCTCAATAGGTTGAGGCTATAGCGCCTTTGGTAGCAACACTATTGAGGCAGGGCACTACCATGTACGCGGCGCGGAACAGTATCGGGCTCCATGGCCGATTGCGATGCAACGGGAGTCGCGATCTCTGTGGGACCGGTTTCATCAGGCGTCTCGGTAAGCCCAACGGAGTGCACAATATCGCCATTCGGAACGGCCGAGGACTCCTGCAATTGCGTCGGCGTGTCAGGCTGAGTCTCTGCGGCGTCACGCAGACCCCCGACGATCCGGTCGACCCAGGCTGCCAGCTCCGCCTGCGAGCAATCGAGTGGTCCGAAGCCGGGCATGGCATTCGGATCGTTGAAGTCCCAGGCGTTCTCGGCGAGCCCCACGAAATCGCGGATCGCCGGATCGGCCGTCCAGGCGCGGCGAAGGGCCGCTTGCATCAATTCGGGCGGAATACCTTTGCGCAGGAAGGCGGTGATGTCGGTTTCCGCCGCGATCGCGTCGATCGACGGCAAGCTGCCAAGATCCACGTCCGGTTCGGGCTCGGCCGCGGCGGATGGCACCGCGGCTGCACCGGCCGCCCCGGCTGTTTCCGCTGGCGGAGCATTCGAATTCGACTCGCGCTTGCGACGCGACCAACGTGCGAGAAACTCTTCCTCGGTCATTCTTGCCCGCCTTCATGCTGCCGACGCGCCAAAGCCTCGGGGTCGGCGCGCCGGCGCTCGCGTTTGACGAACTCTCGCTCGACGTGGTGTTCGGCAATGAAGCTTTCAATCAGCTCGCGCACTACCTCGGGCATCGGTACGGCTTCAACCAGATTGTCAGCGGCCCCGGTAAACCCCTCTCCTTCGGCGGGATCAGCGGTCGTGGCGGCGATCGCATAAGGCCAAGCTCCCTCGGATGGGCTCAAGACCACCCAGAGGCTCGGCGTGCCGGAGGCAATATTGTCGCGGTAACGCGCAGTTTCCGACACGTACAGATCAACCGTTGCGCTGCCGGCATAGAACCAGGTGGTGCCGCCCTGTTCGCGCAAGATTGTCCAGGGCTCCGTGTCCGGTATGTCAGGCAACACGGCGGCGCTCCGCCAGATAAAATCGCCCCACGGCGAATCCGCCTTGCGCAGTTCGACGACGATACCGACGGGAATACGCTGGAGCGGCAGGGCAACACTCACGAGATCGCCTCCAGGCGCCTGATCGGGAGTCCCCTCAACAGGTTCTGCGGTTTCATGCGGAGCTTCCGATCGGCTGTCATCGCTAGGATCAGATAGACCGGCTCGCCCCGCAAGGTCTCTAGGGCGAGTTGAGGATCCGCAAAGGTGAGGCGAAACAGCGAAAGAACTCGCCCTGCGCTGAGCCCGTCGAGCTCCTCGCCATGCCAAAGCCGATCGCCCATCTTGGTGGCGTCAGCGTCCAACCCGATATACCAGGCCAGCTTTACCTCGCGTAGTTCCGTCAGCGGTTCAATGCGAACATCGATCCCGAGCAGATGGGAGACCCAGCGCGTCATCGCCTGTGCCAGCGCGCGAGGGCCTCGCCCACCCGCGGTGAGATCGAGGGCCATATCGAACTGGTTGCTGCGTTGCCAATAACTCTCGGCATTTTCCTCGCTCAGCACATCGAGCTGGGCGTCAGTCTTGGTGCCCAGCATCGAGATCAGCGACAAGATAGGCGTCGGGCTGCGATCGCCGACAACCTCTTCGTCGCCAAGCAGCAAGGCCTGTTCATGTGGAAGGATCCGCTGCGGCCGGAAGAACAGCTCGGCGGCGCGCAGCACGAACACATCGTCGTTGGCGTCAAGCGCATTGCGCAAGATCACATGCACGAGCTGGTTGATGAACAGCGGCGGCAGGACGTTTGACGACGAACTCAGAACTGCGAGATACGCAGCTTCGAGCGTCGGGTGCCGCAACATAAGATCGCGAAACTCCACCACGAAGCGCCAGTTCTCCCGCGCGTCCTCATCGGCGATCGCAGCGACCTCGTTGGCTGCGACCGCCCGGCGCGGATCAGCAAGCATCTCACGATGCAGTCTTCGTTCGACCGGGCACGCGTCCTTCGGCGGCATCAGCTCGGGACGGGCAAAATAAGCCTTCAAGAATTCGTCGGTGACACGAAGCCCGCCGCTCTCGTCGCGATCGAGCAGATGATGGCCGCATGCGATCCAGAAATCACTCATCGGAGGAGCCGCTCCTGGCCCCCATCAGAATAGTTAAGATCGCTGTCGGCTTTGACATCATCCTCGATTTCCATGAACGAGAATGCCTTGCCATGACGCTGCCCTTCCCGCAGTTGCAGCTTACGGAAGCTCTCGTGGACGTCGCCGTCGCCGCCCGAGCGGTGGACCGCAATGAGCGAGCTGACCGGGTGCGAGCAGAGCGACTGTGCAAAGGTGACTTCCTCTTCCGCAGCGGCCCTCGCAATTGCCATGTCCGGTGCGCCGAACCGATCGACAAGTTGTCTGGCAAGGAGCTCGATCAGCACCTGGCAATCGTCCTCGGTTGCCGGAACGATCTGCGCGAGCGTCGACCATCCCCAGGATTGCACGCCAAGAAAGCCGCTGCGGAAGGCGGCACGTGCCTTTCGGCTCAGCTCCGCCGGATCCTGACCGCAGAAGCGGAAGGCGCCGGAGACGGCCCATTCGCCTGGCATTGCCGGCACGTCGAACACGAAGGTGTCGGAGGGATCCAGGGCGATCGTGCGTAGAAGTTTGATAGTCTTTTTCACCGCCTCGGCCCTCCAAGCGTCGGATCGAGCCAGGATGGCGAGGCCAGCGCGTCGACGAGAGCTGCCCGCTCGGTCGTATCACGACCCGTGTGGCGCGTGAGCAGATCGCCGCGATCATCGATGCGTCGGAGCGTTTGCCGCTCGCGAGGGATACGGCTGAGATATTCGCGCGCGACGCTGTCAAATCCATCGACCTGCCAACTGTCGATCGCCCGCATCAGGTGCCGCGCAAAGCTCTCTGTCATCTGTACTGCGCCGGCCTCGCCGAACCCTTCCTCATCGAGGGCGGAGGCAAGCGGGCGAACACCGGGATCATGATCGTTGATCATGACTGTTCGAATCATGGCCCCAAATACGAGCCAATCCGGCGGCTCATCCTCGTCCGCGGATGCAGGCCAGCCAAGCCGTCCCCCTCCGACGAGTCCACCGTCGATCCTCACCGCATCGGGCCAACCGATCGCAACTTCCTTGGCCGGCGGCGCATAGGCGCGCAGGGCGTCGGTCAGGGCGACCATGCCGGCGTAAAAGGCGCGGCGTGCGGTGATCAGCGGCTCCGTGGGCTCCAGCACCACCGCGAACTCGGCGACGTCGAACCGCCCTACATAGACCAGCGTGCCGGCACCGCTTTCGGGTGCAATGCAGCATGCATGGGCGAACGCGTCTCCGCTCTCGCGCAACCGGACCAAGGCAAAGGGCGGCGGCAATTGGATCCATTCCGCCGTGGAAGCGAGGCTGGTTGGGATCGACCGCAGGCCTTCCTCCAATTTCTCCTTTTCCCCAATTGACAATATCTATACGAAGCGAAGGATCGGAGCGAGCCCGTCATTCGTCGCCTTCTCGGAGGGATGAACCTGGAGCAGCCAGCGAAGACCATCCTGATTTGCTCGTGTGAAGACACGATGCGGCTTGACGTGGCCGCGATCAAGCGCGGATGCGACAATGGCGACATCAGGAGTTTTCGTCACCTGTGCGGCGCCGAGCTCGACCACTTTGGCGCATGCGCAAAGGCAGAGGGCCCTCTGACCGTTGCCTGCACGTATCAGCAATCCTTATTTGCGGAGCAAGCCGGCGATCGTTCCGCGCCGATTGCTTTCGTGAACATTCGCGAGACGGCAGGCTGGTCGACCGAAGGCACGCATGCGGGCCCCAAAATGGCAGCGCTGCTCGCAGCCAGCGCCGTGCAGGCGCCCGATTATCCACTTGTCACGCTTGCCAGCGACGGCGTCATCCTGATCTATGGCCGGGACGAGGCGGCGATCGAAGCCGGGCTGCTCCTTTCGGATCACCTCGATGTGACCGTGATGCTGAGGGAGCCGGGCGCGATCATCTCGCCTGTGGCAACGCCCTTCCCGGTCGTTAAAGGAACCATCCGTAACGCCAGAGGACATTTTGGCGCTTTCGAGCTCACCGTCAACGACTACGCTCCCCCGCGCCCCTCCTCGCGCGACCACTACGTCTTTGAAACTCCACGCAACGGCGCCACCTCGCGTTGCGACATCGTCATTGACCTATCGGGAGAGAGACCGCTGTTTCAGGCGCATGATCTGCGCGACGGTTACCTGCGGGCCGATCCCAAGGAGCCGGGCGCCATGCTGCGAGCCGTCCTGAGCGCGCGTGAACTTGTCGGGCGTTTCGATAAGCCTAAATATGTCGAGTTCACGCCCGATCTTTGCGCCCATTCGCGCTCGAATCTGACCGGCTGTCATCGCTGTCTTGATCTATGCCCCACGAATGCGATCACGCCAGCCGGCAATCATGTTGCTATCGATGCCGAGATTTGCGCCGGCTGCGGCCAATGTGCCGCCGCCTGCCCGACGGGCGCCGCGTCCTACGCGTTGCCGCCCGCGGACACCCAGCTTCAGACCATCCGCGCCATGCTGCTCGCTTATCATCAGGCGGGCGGATCGAACCCCGTCCTGTTGCTACACGACCGCCAACACGGCACGCCGTTGATCGACGCGCTGGCGCGGCACGGCGATGGCCTGCCTGCCCACGTCATCCCTCTGGCCGTCAACGAGGTGACGCAGATCGGGATTGAGGCTGTCATCGGCGCATTTGCCTACGGAGCGACCGCGTTCCGGCTTTTGCTCCGCGGCAAGCCGCGGCATGACGTGGCTGGACTGACCCAAACGATCAACATGGCAGAGACCATCCTTGCGGGCCTCGGATTTGAAGGGCGCCGGGTCACTGTGATCGAAACTGACGATCCGGAGTCAATGCTGGAGCACCTGAGGGGCATCGAGCGACTTGCCGCGGTGAACACGCCTGCGACCTTCAAGACCGTCGGCAAGCGGCGCGACCTGCTTCGCTTCGCGTTGAGCGAACTGCATCGGCTCGCACCGAAGCAGGTCGACGTCATTGCCTTGCCTCAGGGCGCTCCGATTGGCGCGGTGAGTGTTGATACCGGTGGATGCACGCTGTGCCTGTCCTGCGTTTCCGTTTGCCCGACGGGCGCGCTCCGCGACGATCCCGACCGTCCAGTGCTCAAATTCGTCGAGGATGCCTGCGTGCAATGCGGTCTCTGCCAGAGCACCTGTCCCGAGAAGGTCATAACGCTGAAGCCGCAGATCGATTTCCGCGCAGGCCGCGCGCCCGCGATTGTGATCAAAGAGGAAGAGCCTGCCCTTTGCATCCGCTGCGGCACGGCATTCGGCGTGAAGAGCACGATTGATCGCATCGCGGTCAAGCTCGAGGGCAATCATTGGATGTATCCGGCGGGCGACCAGCGCCTCGACGCCATCAGGATGTGCGCGGATTGCCGCGTGATCGTGATGAGCGAACAGCGGTTCAATCCGTTTGAGGGCGTGCCAGAACGCGCGCCGCCCCGAACCACCGAGGATTATTTGCGCCGGCCGGACAGCAAGACGTAGGCGCGACGTCCCTCGTCCAGGTTAGGGCCTCGCCTATTGCGAGGTCGCCCGGGCCAGGAAGTCGGTCAACGCGCGGCGGTCTTCGGCCGATCCGATGCGCTGCTCCGGCATCTTCGTTCCCGGCGTGTAGGCGTTGGGCCCGACTTCAAACAGCTTTGCGACGGTCTCGGGGCTCCAGACGATATCCATCGTCTTGAGCGCCTCGGAAAACCGATAGCCCGAGAGCGAGGCGATTTTCCGTCCGAACAATCCGGCAAGCGTTGGCCCTGCACGTTGCGGCTCCTTGTCCGACAGCGTGTGGCAGGCAACGCAAGCGCGAAAAATATCGGCACCATGATCGCCCGCATAAGCGGCCAGCGGATCCGCTGATGTCCCGAACAGGTTCGAATCGACGGGCTCACCGGTATACACGTTCCAGCGCCGGATCTTTCCGTCCGCACCTCCGGTCACGAGCGTTGCTGCATCATGCAGAAACACGACCGACCAGATCGGGAAAACGGGGCCCACGAGCGTCCGCAACACTCTCCGCGGCTTGCGCTGCACAATGGCAACCGTGCCGTCGATGCCTGCGGCGGCGATCAGCATCCCATCATCGGAAAGCGCCAAAGCGACGATCGGTGCCAAGCCCGCGGCCACCTGGCCCTCCAGCTCCCCGTCCCTCGTCAACATGCGCAGCTTGCCGTCAGCCCCTGCCGCGACGATCTCGCCATCGGGCGCGATGGCGACGGCGTTCAATGGCGCTGGCAATTCCACCGTCTCAGGCCGGCCCTCGGGCAAGCGCCAGATGCGCAACGCACGATCATAGCCGACGCTAACGAGCGACATGCCGTCTGGAGCGAAGGCCACACCGTTCACATTCTGCGCGTGACCTTCGAACACCCGGGCGGCGCCATCAGCCAACGACCAAAGGCGCACGCTATGGTCCCAAGAGGCCGAGGCGAGGCTCGATCCGTCCGACGCCACGGCGATTGCCACGACGGGAGCGGTATGCCCCTCGAGGACTTGATCAGGCTGTTGGCGGCCGGCTGTCCATACCGCCAGCCGGGCGTCGGACCCCGCGGTGACCATGCGGCCGTCCTGCAGGAAAGCAACGGCGTTAACGGCGTCCGCATGATACCTTAGCACCTCGCCCGCCGCGTTGGTCTTAAGCGACCAGCGGATGACGGAAGTGTCGAAGCTGCCCGACAACAGGCTGTCGCCATCAGCCGAAACGGCGAGCGCACGGACGGGGCCGCCGTGACCCGCAAGCTGCGCGTGCGCCGCTGACGCAGCAACAATCTCCAGGAGGGTTGCGGCAACCCGGGCGCACGAAGCCCATCGCATCAATCACTGCCAGCCATGGTCACTCTATGCCGTCAAGAATGCCCGAAATAAGTGTCCGCGGCACCGCACTTACTTCTTCGGCGCCACGACTTTCTTGGACGAGCCCTCGGGCGCCGCCTGCATCCCGGGCGGGCTCTGGCCCTGCGGACTCTCGGCGGGCGCGCCGCCCGAACCCGTATTAACCGGGCCGGTCCAGCCCTGTGGCTGCGACTGGCCCCTCTCTTCGGGAACCGTCTGTGGCGCAGGCGCCCCCGTCTGACGGGATTGGGCGAGCGCACTATCGAAGGCCACGACCGCTGCCAGGCATAGTATGGATGTCAGTGCCTTCACGGCCAGATCCTCCTTCTGGGGCGCAAGCTTCAACGAGGAAGGATCGGTATCAGTTCCTCGACGCGCACTGCGTCAGTTCGCCCGCCGCCCGCAATCTTCCCTTGAATCGCGGCAGCGCGAGTCCTAGCCTTGGTTTTTGCTCGTCATGTCAAGGAAGAAGGCATGCTGGGGCAATCGAGGCCATTGCTGCGGATGATCTCATGGCTACGCGCCATGCGCGTGTTCTTGATCGCTCCAGAGCCAGCTACCCGAAAAGCCTCGCCTCTGCTCGCTTTTACGGTTGTCGTGCTCATGCTGCTCCTCGTCATATTGGAAGTGGACTTGCAAAGCGCCGACCTTCGATCGCTGGGGTTGATGAGCGATGCATTTTCGATCGACCCGGTTTTTAAGAGCCCCTAGAGCCGGCAGCAACTGCGGGCGAGCTTGAGATCGTTCGCCACAGTTACTCACAGGAAGCGGCATCGTAAGATGAGTACGGCTTGTAAATGATGGAGTTCGCGCATGAAGGCTTTTCTGCTCGGTTGCGCTGCTGCCGTTGTGATCGCAATTGCAGCAATGGCGCTCTTGGATCAGGTGCAGAAACCAGTTGCCCAAGCGTTTGCTACAACCGGTGTCCGCCTGTAAGACTGCCCGCCACAAGACGCGCCGGGGTGGCCGCTTGATCCTCGGCTACTAATCTCCACGAGGTGAGGCGCGGGATTCCATGACATCGCTACAAAGCGATCCCTTGTCGGAGTATCGACCGCGCCTCAAGGGCAGAATGCGATCAGGCACATCAAGAGTGGCACTTCTCCCTTCTCAGTCGAAGTACGACGTTCAGCAACATGGGAACGCTCTTTGTTGGACCGGTGGCTTGCGGCCTGTCACTCTATCGGTGAACCTTCGATAACGAGCAATCAACCTCGTCGCTCGATCGCACCCGGTGCGGCCTTGTTCTTACCTGTCAATGTTGTTGACGGTAGTCCTCCGGAGTTGCTGTTGCGCCAAACGCGGTCTGGGATGCGGCGTTCAGCGCATCCACTCGACGTCAGGACAATTGCCGCTCGCATTCGTATCTACATCAGAATTGGAGATGATCATGCGCAGCATAGCACTGGTGATCGCATTCGTGATTTCGTTGACCGGCCTAGCATCGGCTCAGAAGGCCGAAATTGAAGTGATCAACGCCAAATGGATTGAAATGTTCAACAAGGGCGACTTCTCTGGAATTGGGTCACTCTACAGCACGGATGCGACTGCATTCCCGCCCGGCTCTGCGATGGTGCAGGGCCGAGCAGCCATCGAGACAATGTGGAAAGGCATGGCGGAGCAAGTTGGCGATCCGAAACTTACCACCGTTGACGTTAAGCCGCTTGGCCCTATGGCGGCACGCGAGATCGGCACCTTCGTGCTGAAGACCAAGGGACCGACACCACAGGAAGTGACTGGAAAATATGTCGTGGTTTGGGAAAAGGTCGGAAATGATTGGAAGCTCGCCACCGATATCTGGAACGAAGGCAAGTAGCATCGTTCGCAGGCCTGCTTCGCGTCAAAAGCTTCCGAACGTCAAGGCTGTTTCATTGGCATGAAAGGGCGGGCCCTGCAGGCTTGCGCCTAATGGATTTTTCTGGATCTCCCGGTGCACACGTCGTGCACACGAAAGCCGGAGTGCACACGCGTGGCGACCTACACAAATTGCATCCGGAAACCGGCGCGTCCAAGTCCGGCGCAAGACCCGTTATGTGGCCGAGACGTTCCGAAGACGCAAGGATGGCGAAGGCAGAATGGGCGCTCGAAATGGAGCGCAACATTGACCGTAATGGATCGTCGAAGCCACGCGTGGTCCGGAACGTTCGCACGTTTGGCGATCTGATTGACTTGCACGACCAAGACATGCGCGAGGTCGGTAAGCCCCCTCGCCGATCAAAAGCTGCTGTGATGGCCTAGCTCAAGACCGAACTCGGCAGTGTGAAGCTGCCCGCTCTGAACAGAGAGTCGCTGATCGAGTTCGGAAGAAAGCGCGCCAAGCTGGGCGCTGGCCCCCGCGACACTGGCAATCGACTTGTCCTTCTCCGTACAATCATAACGAACGCCGCCGCCGTGCACGGTGTCGAGGTTTCAGCCGAGGAAGCCCGCCTCGCACGCGTCGCGTTAAGTCACCTCAATTTGGTTGGAAAGAGCAAAGAGCGTAACCGACAGCCCACGCAAGACGAACTCGACGAGCTAATCAAATACTTTGAGACGAACCGCCGGCAATTCATACCGATGGGACGGATCGTCAGACTGTTCCAGACGTTGCGCATTCGGTAGATTCGGCCTGTAAATTTGTGTCAGAAGCATACGCGACAGGCAATCATTGGACCACGTCTGACAGGTGAAAGCCTTTGCGACACGGGCCAGGCGCCCAGCTATGTGACGGGTGAAAGCCTGCGAAAACGAGGATGCGGAGTCACAACCAAGAGCGCGGCTGATTTCGTCGTTGATCTGGTTGCTTTCTCGCAAGGCCTTGGCGACGAGATTGACGCGCCAGCGCGTCGCGCGTCTCCAGCAGGCGCTGAAGCGCCGCACCCGAAAGCCGCTGACGTCACCGCTTGGGAGGCAGGATTCAAACTTTGTTGCGATATCACGGACGCTCACGATCTTTCCCGCGGGCGAAATGCGGCTTCGCCGCCTCCCGAAGATATGTTCAAGCACGTGCAGGATCTCACCCTGTGGATGGATTCCCTCCGTGAACGTCACAAGCAATTCGCCTAAAATAGGAAGCCGCACCAAGGGCCGATCTGCTCAATAGCAGGGTCGTTCGAACTTGCGGCACACTCGTTCGGCAAATGGTGACTTAATGGGGAAGCCGCTCGGCGAGCCGCTTTGTCACCGGCACCGCCGATCACGTTGTCGGGAGCAACCGTCCGGTGGGATCCAAAAAGCACCGTTTGAAAAACCGTTTTAGTTCGGTCGTCTCAAACCGTGGATCGGCCTAAGGCTTTGCGAGGTGCGGTGGGCGGGGCCCAAACCTGGGACCCGCTGATTAAGAGTCAGCCACGAGTTAAGAACGTTCAATGATTAGGCGGTCGCCGCCTGAGCATATTCGGCCGAAAATTGGCATCCGTCGCACAGGCATAGAGCGTCCGCTTCGATGACACTCTTTCCGGTTCCCGAGAAGGCGGACGAGCGATAGGCTTGGCCGACATCAACTGCAATGCCCGCGAGCCTGCCGGTCTCCAGTTGGAGCCAATCGCAGGATCTAGCGGGATCGTGCGTGGCGGTGCCGTCGCACACGCACGACTCCCAATTGGAACCATATCTCCGGTGACCGATTGGAGCGCTGTTGAGTAGTGCAGACCAGCCGGCACCAGCCGGCAGGAGACCTAGCGCCGGACCTCCGTGGGGGACGAATCCCATGATGGACCACGCGACAAGAGTTGGTAATCGATTGTTAGCAGCGTTGCCGGCGGCGGATTTCGCTTTGCTTGCGCCTCACCTGCGGAAAGTCGTACTCAAGCGCGACGCCGTACTGGTCCGATCGGGAGATCGAATCGAGCACCTTCTCTTCCCCTGTGGCGGCGCGATTTCCTACATCGTGGACTTGCCGAACGGGCAGACTGCCGCCATAGCGGTGATCGGTCGTGAAGGTGCGATCGGTCTAACGTTGGCGCTTGGCACATCCCACTCATCCGTGACGGTAGTCGTCCGCGTACCGGGGCCCGTGCTGCAGATTCCGGCGGCGCAATTTTTGTCAGCTCTGGGGCGCAGCGCCGCGATCGCATCCATGGTGCAGATTTTCACGAGATCGCTGCTGACGCAGGTTCAGCACGTCGCGGCTTGCAATGCACTGCATTCCGTCGAAGCCCGGATGGCCTGCTGGCTGCTTCAAATTCACGACCGGGCGAATGGCAGCAATCTCCTCCCCTTGACCCAGGAGACTATGTCGGAGCTACTGGGCGTCCGACGCACCACGGTCACGCATGTTGTGAGGGCGTTGCGCGCGTCAAGAGCGTTGAAATCCAACCGCCGCGGTCAGCTCGAGATTGACCGGCCGCGGCTCGAAGCCGTGGCATGCGAGTGCTACAAGGTGATGAGCCGCAGGATCGATCGGATAATTTCGCGTGGCGGAGCAGGACTTATTCAAGCCGCGCCGGCGCGAGACGCCCGCCAGCCGCCCGGCGACCGACTATCCAGGGCAGGCTCGTAGACCCAGGCCTCTCGCGCGAACCACTCGTGTGTAGCCGCGCAGACCCGACAATAGGTGCGCGAGAAGAATACCGCGCTGCAGCGAAACCTTTCGCGATCAGTCTCGATACCCGTCGAAATAGCGTCGCCCGTTTCCGGGCATTTGATCATTACCACACCCATCTTCGTTTCCTGCAATCTGTTGCGGACCCTGAGCACGCTGGCCCGCCATCGACTGGACCGAGCGTCCCCTCGTCGCGGAAACGCCTGTCCAGTCGATCCGCGCGGCCGGTAGCCTCGGTTCAGACAGTCTTGTGCAGCACTCTGTTGAAGCTGGTCTTGATGGGCTCGGTCGTCTCGATCGCAACTTTCTGCGCGAGCTCCCAAAGCTCCCGATTCTGTGCGGAGACAACTTCGAAAGCCTCGCGGCTTCGGGCGGTCGAAAGATGCACGATATCCAGCAGCGACCTGGTCTCAGCGAGCCGGGATAAAAACTCCAGGGTGGCGCTGGTATTGTCTTTGGAAATCTCGATGACCTTGGCGCCGTAATCAACGGCCCCTCTGGCGTTCATAGAGCAGGCTTCACGGAGAATGTCGCTGATCTCCTCGGAAGTCGCTTTCATGCTCGCGATATTTTTCTTGGTCTGTGCGGCGCCCTGCTCGGCGAAGCCACGGAGGAGTTCCTGGAAATTCAAAAGCGGGAAATCGAACCTTGGTTTTGCACCATTCGCGTTCTCATTCACCGGATCGGCCTGCGTTTCGACTTTCACATTGGCATCATTCACGAGCTTTCATCCTTTCAAGCGAAACTAGTTAGTAGATTTAAGACCCCCCGCTCCCCGCACGTACTGCGCCAGAAAACTAGCGCCCCTGTTCTCGGCGTGACGGGATGCTGCTGCGGATGAACCGCTCGCCCCCCGCCGAGCCAAATATGATCGATTAAATTCGAATCATCCGTTCGCTTTCGGACTCTCGCTGAATAATTTGATGGGTTGCGACCAGGCGGAGCAGGCATAAGCTTTAAATCTGCGACGTTGCAGGGTTGCGCTCTGAGCTCGCGCGCCGTCCGAGATAGCCCGACCGGCGCAGCTCGCGCTGATGGTTCTCTTCTCGATCCACTCGGTCCCTGAGACTCTCAAGTTCCGCGAGTTGGGAGGCAAGCGCTTCGAGACGCTGGCGAAGAACAGCAGCGGGGTTGTCCACTCGAGCGCAGATTTTCATGTGAGGTCTCCTGGCAATATGTCCGCGAGAATTCCGCCAGCTTCGATGGTGGGCAAAAAAATATGCAATCAGAGAAAAACGCGACTAACATTCGGATGCTGCGTTGCCGATAACGATGCGGCGGCGCGTTAATAGAGTACTCATGTGCCCAGGCGCGGCACGCTCCATTGGGCCAGGCTGCTCAGCATGCAACAACAGCGGGTCGAACCGTTGTTAATGCTCGGAGCGGGTTGCGCTCGAAAGTCGAGTGGCGGCTCGCTCGCACTCGGGCTTGTGCCTCCGCTCGTCGTCTTCTTCATCTGCACAATCGACCCCTCCATATGCGGTCGGATCTCCGGAGTTCCCTCCCGTCGCGAAAGGTCCTTTGCCACCGGCCGCTCCGCCGGATCCGCCGCCACTGCCGGATGGCCCTCCAGCAGCAGATGCCCCACCACGCCGCCCCCCAGGTCCGCCAC
>NZ_JBVVPQ010000009.1:0-72189 GCF_055811695.1 Bradyrhizobium sp. MI1.3
CCAGCGGCCCAAAGCGGGGGGAGCTTAGGGCCTCCTTACCGCGCGGGCCCCCCGGCGCCACCACCACCACCCCCCCCCCCCCCCCCCGCGGCGCCGGCGGGGGGGGGGGGGGGCGCCGCTACGCCGGCATCGCGCCCTTCCCCGGCAGCGTCGGCCAGTTTTTCTGGAGCGGAATTGCGGGGACGTTCTTCTGGATCGATCCGAAGGAGGATCTGTTCGTCGTGTTCATGAGCCAAGGCCCGGGACAGCGCGATTTTACGCGGACGCTGGTGCGGTATCTGGTGTACGCGGCGGTGGATTGAGGGCTTCGCCTGATCGCAGCGTCGCACCTCCACACTCTCTGTCATGCCCCGCGAAGGCGGGGCATCCGGTACTCCGTGTCGGATGTGGTGAGAGCGAGCTCTCCAACGCAGGCCGCGGAGTACTGGATCGCCCGCCTTCGCGGGCGATGACAGCTACTGGGGCCTCAACTGATCGTCGCGCCGCCGTCGATCACCATGGTCTGGCCGGTCATGAAGTCGCCGGCCTTCGAGCCCAGGAACACCGCAGCGCCCGCGATCTCGTCGGGGATGCCGATGCGCAGCAGCGGCGAACGCGCGGTCGAGGCTTTCAGATTCTCCGGATTGTCCCACAACGCTTTCGCGAAATCGGTCTTGATCAGACCGGGCGCGATGCAGTTCACGCGGATGTTGTGCGGGCCGTATTCGCAGGCCAAATTGCGCGCGAGCTGCATGTCGGCGGCTTTCGAGATCGCGTAGGCGCCGAGGATGGTCGAGCCTTTCAGGCCGCCGATCGAGGAGACGATGATGATCGAGCCGTCCTTGCGCTCGATCATCTGCGGCACCACCATCGAGATCAGCCAGTTGTTGGCGACGATGTTGTTGTCCAGAATCTTCCTGAACTGATCGTCGGAGATGCCGGCGAGCGGTCCGTAATACGGGTTCGACGCGGCGTTGCAGACCAGCACGTCGATCTTGCCGAAGGCGCGGTTGCTCTCGTCGATGAGGTTTTGCAGGTTTTCCTTCGACGAGATGTTGGCGGCAATCGCGACCGCCGTGCCCTTGCCGAACTTGTCGTTGATGCCCTTCGCGACCTGGTCGCAGACGTCGGCCTTGCGCGAGGAGATCACCACCTTGGCGCCGTGCTCGGCCATGCGCTCGGCGATCGCAAGCCCGATGCCGCGCGTCGAGCCGGTGATGACGGCGACTTTCCCCTTCATGTCGAACAAGGTCATGTTTCTCTCCCAGATTGATCTTCGTGTTCATTGTCATTCCGGGCGGCGAGGCCGAACCCGGAATGACTGCTCAGTCAGGCGAGCTTCTTGACTTCCGGTCCCGCGGGTTGATGCATCGCCGCGTGCGCATCGTCCGCGATCCACGGCTGCTGGTTCACCATCGGCAGCCGCCAGACATTGCGCTCGGGGCTTACGAAATAGTCGAGCCGCGTCACCGAGCAATTGTCGATATCGAACGCGAGCCCCCGCTCCGGCTGATTGTCGAGCGCCAGCCCCAGCGCCGCCTTGATGGTGCCGCCATGTGCGACGGCGATCACGTCCTGCCCGGCTGCCTCGAGATTGATCCGATCGATGACGCGGCGGGCCCGGTTGTAGAGATCCATGAAGCTCTCACCGCCGGGCGCGGGCTCGTTGATGTCGGCAAACCAGCTCGATCCAACGGGACGGCTGGCGATGAACTCGGCGCGATTCATGCCCTGCCATCGCCCGAGATTTTGTTCGGCGAGGTCCGCTTCCCATGTCATCGCCGCAGGCCTCGGGAAGCCGGCCGCCCAGATGGCTTCGGCGGTCTGATGCGTGCGCATCAGATTGCTCGAATACCAGACCGCCTTGCGTGGCAGCACCTTGGCAACAGCATTGAAGACGTAGGTATCGCTGGTGTCGCAGGCGAGATCAGACTGACCGTAGATGTTGCCGCCGTCATTGCGCACGGGCGCGTGACGGACCCACCACCAGCGTGTCGTCACCACTTTGGGCTTGTCTGCACCTGCCATCGAAACCCTTCCATCCCGTTTGATGTCGCTGTACGTCAGTAGCGAACGTGTCTCAAGACACTTTACCGTTTGAAATCTTGTTTGAAATTCCGTCGCGCGGCAAGCGTCGCGTGCGAACCAAAGGGAGAAACCGCATGGGCCGTCTGCAAGGCAAATCCGTCATCATCACCGGTGCCGGCAGCGGCATCGGCCGCGCGGCCGCGCTGCTGTTCACCAGAGAAGGCGCCAAGCTGATCGCGGTCGATCGCACCGAGGCGGTGAAGGAGACCGTCGACGAGGTGAAGAAGGCCGGCGGTGTCGCGGAAGCGATGATCGCGGATGCAGGTTTCGAACAGGACGTCATGGCCGTGATCGACAAGGCGGTGAAGACGCACGGCCGGCTCGACGTGATCTGGGCCAATGCCGGCGTCTCCGGCGGACTCGTCCCGCTCGGCGAGCAGACCGTCGAGCAATGGCAGGAGGTCTTGCGCATCAATCTGATCGGGCCGTTTCTCGCGGTGAAGCATGCGATGCCGCACATGGTGAAGCAGCAGTCCGGCGCGATCGTGCTGACCGCGTCCGTGGCGGGCCTCAAGGCTGGCGCCAGCGGTCATCCCTATGCCGCGAGCAAGGCCGGCGTCATCTCCCTGGTGCAGACCACGGCGTATTCGCTCACCGGCACCGGTGTGCGCATCAACGCGGTGTGCCCCGGTCTGATCGAGACCGGCATGACCAAGCCGATCTTCGACCGCGCCAAGGAGCGCGGCACCGCCGACAAGATCGGCCAGCTCAATCCGCTCAAGCGCCCCGGCCAGCCGCACGAGCTCGCCGCGATGGGATTGTTTCTGGCCAGCGACGAGGCGTCGTATGTCAATGGCCAGGCCTTCCCGGTGGACGGCGGACTGACGGCGTCGATGCCCTATACGGGAAAGCCGGTTTAGTTCACGCGCTCTCGCGTCGCGGACGCGCCGCAACGTTCTTGGCGTTGCGCAGCGTCCGCGGCACGAGACAGGAGTTTTGTCGCGCAACTGCTTCAGCACCGTCATTGCGAGCGCAGCGGCGCAGCGAAGCAATCCAGAGTCTTTCCGCGGCCGCCCAGCGTTGACCGACAATTAGGGAGTTTTGCCCGACGGGCAATACAACGTCTCGTAGCCCGGATGAGCGAAGCGACATCCGGGATTCCGACTACGAGCTGTCCCGGGTATCGCTTCGCTCACCCGGGCTACGGGACCGACATGTTGATTTGCTCACAGGAGCACGACGTTGGTATGGTTCGTGCAAGCATCTCAGCTTCCATCCCCCTGACAAGAACGTGAAAATGCCGAGCTCAAGACCCGACCGTATTCGCAAGCTGCTCGCCGACCTCGTCGGCTTCGACACGATCAGCGATCGCTCCAACCTGCCCCTGATCGCGCATATTGAAAGCTATCTCGCCGCGCATGGCGTCAAGGGTGAGCGCATCGTCGACGAGACCGGACAGAAAGCCTCGCTATGGGTCACCATTGGACCCGAGGACCGCCCCGGCCTGGTGCTGTCGGGCCATACCGACGTGGTGCCCGTGGTCGGCCAGGACTGGAGCCACGATCCGTTCAAGCTGGTCGAGCGTGACGGCAGGCTCTATGGCCGCGGCACCACCGACATGAAGGGATTCGTCGCGGTGTGCCTTGCCATGGTGCCCGAGATGCTGGAGGCAAAGCTTGCGACGCCGATTCATCTCGCCATTTCCTATGACGAGGAGATCGGCTGCGTCGGCGTGCGGCCGATGCTGCGCGAGGTCGCAAAAAAACGGATCAAACCGCTCGGCGCCTTCATCGGCGAGCCGACCGAGATGAAGGTCATCATCGGCCACAAGGGCAAGCACGGCGTGCGCGCGACCTTCAAGGGCCTCGCCCGCCACTCCTCGATCGCGCCTGAGGGCGTGAATGCGATCGAATATGCGGCCGAGCTGATCGTCGAAATCCGCCGCCGCGCGCTGCAACTCGCAAGCACGAAAGCAACGAACAGCCTCTACGACGTTCCGCACTCGACGCTGCTCACCAGCATCGTCCATGGCGGCGCCGCGCTGAACATCGTGCCGGATAGCTGCACGGTGGATTTCGAATGCCGCGGCATCGGCATCGCCGAGTCGCGGGAGGTCACGGATGCGATCGTCGCCTGGGCCAAGGCGGAGATTGAGCCGGCGATGAAAAAGCAGAATCCGGAGTGCGGCATCGATTTCGAGGAGATCCTCGACTACCCCGCGCTCGACACGGCGGCCGATGCGACCATCGTCACGCTGGCCAAGAGCCTTGCGGGGCGCAACGACCACGCCAAGGTCGCATTCGGCACGGAGGCAAGCCTGTTCGCCAGCATGGCCGATATCCCGTCCGTCGTGATCGGCCCCGGTTCGATCGCACAGGCTCATACACCGGACGAGTTCGTGGAAATCGCGGAGCTGGAGAAATGTGCAGGCTTCGTGGAGAAGCTGATCGCGCATTGCGCGAAGGGGTAAAGCTTCTCCTCGTCATTGCGAGCGAAGCGAAGCAATCCAGAATGGTTCCGCGGGGGCAGTCTGGATTTGCTTCGTTGCAAGAGCTCCTCGCAATGACGGGAGTATGTGGGGCAGCGCGTATCCCACGTGAGCGGTGCGCCTCATCGCTCCTGCAACGCCAGCCGCACGCCAATCGCGCAGTAGATGGTCCCGACCACCTTGCCCTGCCACTTAACCACGGCTGGATGGCGGCGTAGCAAATTGCCGAGGCGGCCGGCGCCGACGGCGAACACCACCGTGCTGACGAGGCCAAGCAACACGAACACAGCGCCGAGCAGCGCGAGCTGCAGCGTCGTCGAACCATGTTCGGGACGAACGAACTGTGGCAGGAACGCAAGGAAGAACAACGCGGTCTTCGGATTGAGCACCTCGGTCAGCACGGCCTGCCGGAATGCCCGCGCCGCGCTAATCGCGGGCGCGCCGCCATTCACCTCGAGCGGCGTCTTGTCGAGCATGGCGCGAATGCCGAGGTAGATCAGAAAGCCTGCGCCCGCGTATTTGACGACGCTGAACAGCAGCGCTGACGTTGCGATGATCGCAGAGAGGCCGACGATTGCCATGGTGGTGTGGACCACGTCACCGGCCGCAATTCCCGCGCCCGTCGCGATGCCGACCCTGGTGCCCGAGCTCGCGGCACGCGCCATGGTGAGGAGTGTCGCCGGTCCGGGAATGAAGACGAAGCCGAGGACGATGAGGATGTAGGTGATGAGGGTGGCGTGATCAATCATGCGGCCAGCTCTCTCGTCATTCTGTCCCGTGTCCCGGACACGAGAGGAACGCAAGCAAAGGCGCGGCCATCAGCCGCGCCCCTTCGGATTCCTTAAACTGCGCCCGCCTTCTGCGCGTATTCCCATGACGACTTCGACAGCGGCACGGTGCGCTTGGCTGACTCCAGCGCCTTGGCGTTCGCGGCGGTGCCGTCGCGGACCCGGCCGGCGATTCCTTGCGTGATGCCGGCGAGGCGGAACAGGTTGTAAGCAAAATACCAGTTGAGATTAGGCACCGTCATCTTGGTGACGTTGCAATAGATCTGCGCGGCCTCATCCACGCTCGGAATGTTGAGCGCCTTGAGGTCGGCGCCGTCCAGGCCGGGCATGACCCACTGCATCAGCAGATAGGTGAAGTCGGCCATGGGATCGCCGAGGGTCGACAATTCCCAATCGAGCACGGCCTGCACGCGCGGTTCCGTCGCATGGAAAATCATGTTGTCGAGGCGATAGTCGCCGTGGACGATCGAGACGCGGGCCTGCTCCGGCACGGTCTTCGGCAACCATTCGGCGACCTTCTCGAACTCCGGGATGGTCTGGGTCTCGGACGCGCGATACTGCTTCGTCCAACGATCGATCTGGCGCGCGAAATAATTGCCGGGCTTGCCGAAGTCGCCAAGACCGATTGCGACGGGATCGAACATATGGAGCTTGGCCAGCGTCTCGATCTTGCTGGCGAAGATTTTTCGACGATCTTCCGGCGTCTGGCTCGGCAGTGTCGGATCCCAGAACACCCGGCCGTCTTCCATCGACATGATGTAGAAGGCCGAGCCGATGATGCTGTCGTCCTGGCACAGCGCATAGGCCTTCGCGACCGGAAAGCCCTGCTTTCCCAGCGCCGCGATCACCCGATATTCGCGATCGACCGCATGCGCCGACGGCAACAATTTGCCGAACGGTTTTCTGCGCATCACATAGGAGCGGTTCGGCGTGTCCAGCCGATAGGTCGGGTTGGACTGGCCACCCCTAAACTGGAGGACGACCAGCGGTCCCTCATAGCCTTCGACGTTGTCGCGCATCCAGGCTTCGAGCCGCATCTCGTCGATACGATGACGCTCCTCGACGGGCTTGGTACCCGAGAATTCTTCGTCTTTCCTGACGCCGTCAGCCACGATGACGCTCCCTCTTCAGTCCGGACATGATCCTAATCGGTAACCCCCAGCGCACTTGCGTCAAGCGGTCATCCGATCACGGATCATGCCCTGTCGTTTCTTCAAATCGGGAGCGCCAGCATGCTCTCCCGCTTAATGACTGGAAGAGTTTGCATACTTCCGAACCTCGAGCCTGGCAATGGCGCGATTGTGCACCTCGTCCGGGCCGTCGGCGAGACGGAGCGTGCGGATGTGGGCGTAGTCCTTGGCAAGGCCGGCTTCGTCCGAGACGCCTGCACCGCCAAAGGCCTGGATCGCCTCGTCGATGATCTTCAGCGCCATGTTGGGGGCTGCGACCTTGATCATGGCGATCTCGGCCTGCGCGGTCTTGTTGCCGACCTTGTCCATCATGTCGGCGGCCTTGAGGCACAACAGCCGCGTCATCTCGATATTGGTGCGGGCCTCGCCGATGCGCTGCTCCCACACCGAATGCTCGACGATCCGCTTGCCGAAAGCGGTGCGCGAGGTGAGCCGCTTCACCATCTTCTCCAGCGCCTCCTCGGCCTTGCCGATGGTGCGCATGCAGTGATGGATGCGGCCGGGACCGAGGCGGCCCTGTGCGATCTCGAAGCCGCGGCCCTCGCCGAGCAGGATGTTCTCCTTCGGCACCCGCACGTTCTCGAGCAGCACCTGGGCGTGGCCATGCGGCGCGTCGTCGAAGCCGAACACGGGCAGCATCTTCTCGACCTTGATGCCGGGGGTGTCGAGCGGAACCAGAATTTGCGACTGCTGCTGGTGCTTGGCCGCCTTGAAATCGGTCTTGCCCATCAGGATCGCGATCTTGCAGCGGGGATCGCCGACGCCGGACGACCACCATTTGCGGCCGTTGATGACGTAATGGTCGCCGTCCTTTACGATGCTGGTCTCGATGTTGGTGGCGTCAGACGAGGCCACCGCCGGCTCCGTCATCAGAAAGGCGGAGCGGATTTCGCCGTCCATCAGCGGACGCAGCCATTTGCGCTTCTGCTCCTTGGAGCCGTAGCGCATGAACACTTCCATGTTGCCGGTGTCGGGCGCGGAACAGTTGAAGACTTCCGAAGCCCAGGAGATGTGGCCCATCTGCTCCGAGAGCAGCGCGTATTCAAGATTGGTCAGTCCCGCGCCGCGGAATTCGTCGTCCTCATGCTCGTTCGGCGGCATGAACATGTTCCAGAGGCCTTCGGCCTTCGCCTTCTTCTTGAGATCCTCGAGAACCGGGATCACCTTCCAGCGTTCGCCCGTGCGATCCTGCTCATCATAGACCGGCACCGCCGGGCGCACGTGCTTGGTCATGAAAGACCGCACGCGGTCGAGCCATTCCTTCTGCTTCGGCGACAGATCGAAATCCATGGGACGCTCCTCGTCTTTGCCAACTTGTTTTGGCGAACTTGTTTTGCGCCGGACTGTCCACCCGCATTGTGCGACCCGCAAGTGCGAATGCGCGGCTTGCGGATGCTCCGGAACCCACTCGCGCATTTGCGAACGAGTCCCGATTGCGGATTGACTTTGCCGACCTTCAAACGATAGTTTCATACAACTGTTTGAATTGCAACTCCCTCCCCGAGGGGCTCCCATGGCCAGCGATCATACCCGGACTGCCATCCTCGCCGCCGCCGAACGGCTCTATGCCGACCGCGGGTTCGGCGACGTGACGCTGCGCGACATCGTCGCGGAGGCCAACGTCAACCTCGCGGCGGTGAATTATCATTTCGGCTCGAAGGACGAGTTGATCGCGGAGCTGTTCGTGACACGCTCGATCGCCACCAACCGCGAGCGCCTGCGCGAATTGAAGGCGGCGGAAGAACAAGGCGGCGGCCGCGCGCCGATCGAGGTGATCCTGCATGCCCTGGTCGGCCCGACGCTGCGCGGCTGCCTTGGCCCCGAGAACCAGCGCTCGACCGCGGCGCGCTTCATGATCCGCGCCTCGATCGAATCCGTGCCGCCGATCCGCCGCATCAAGAATCGCGAGATCGACCATTTGCGCAAGTTCGCCGGCGCGATGCGAAGGTCCCTACCCGACCGCAGCGACATCGATATCTACTGGGGTCTGAATTTCGCGCTCGCCATGGCGCACCACACTATACGCGAGAGCGAGCGGCTGACGAAACTGTCGGAAGGCAAATGCGATCTCGACGATGTCGAGGACGTGGTCGCGCGCGTCGTCAGCGTGGCGACGATGGCGCTGACGGCGGGACGGACGGAGGCGAAGGCACCGTCACGGCTGGCTGCGCGTTAGCGCAACTCGTTGCCGCACTAACGGTGCGCTCCCTCGCCCCGTTCTTACGGGGAGAGGGTTGGGTGAGGGGCCTCTCTCCGCGCATGAGATCGTCGAGGGACCTGCACCCCCTCACCCGGATCGCTGACGCGATCCGACCTCTCCCCGCGAGCGGGGCGAGGTAAGTAAGCGCGGTCACATCATCGCGATGCAGTCGATCTCGACGTCGAAGGGGCCGAACCATTCCGGCGTGCAGAGGAAGATCCGCGCCGGCGGATCGCGCGGGAAATAGCGCGCATAGACGGCGTTGAACGCGGCCAAGTGTTTGGTCGAGGTGCAGTAGACGTTGCACTTCATGACATTGTCGAGGCTCGCGCCCGCCGTCTGAAGGCACAGCTTCATCTGCTCCATGATCAGTTCGCTCTGCCGCTCGATCGGCACGTCCGCGATCTCTCCCGTCTCGGGGTCGAATGGCGGCAGGCCGGCGACGAAGATCATGTTGCCGGCGCGCGTGACCGGCGAGACCGGGGCTTTCCAGCGGTCAAGGAACGTCGAGATCGGGTCGACGTGGAGCGCTTCGCGTTTAATTTCGAGATTCATGCGCGGTCACCTTCGGTGCAAGCGAGATGACGGCTTGCTACATCATCATGCAGCCGTCATGCTTCGCTTCTGATCGAAGTTTGCCCGCCGAGCCGCCTAGGCGTGCTGCGGCATCTCCTCGGCCTCTTCCTTGGCGAGCAGCAGCAGCATCTCGATGCCCATGTCGCCTTCCTGCGGCGAGCGGATGAACTTTATTTCGTCGGCGCTTTGCCGCAATGCGGCAACGATCGCGACGGCTTGGTTGGCCGTTGCCGCCTCGGTCGCCAGAATTGCCTTCTGGTTCTTGGCCTGAAACCCGATCGTGTAGGACATGCGTTCCCTCCCGGACTGAGTGGACCGATCGAATCTGAGTCGCGCGCCAAGCGGAAGCCTGTGTGAGTACGGACCGGGATTATCTGGGGATTGCGCGCAAGGCTCGCACAAGGCCGCAGGCGCGTCATGCTGACGTCACTTTTTTATCCAAATGGCGATCAGGCCAAACTGCGAGGGCCGCTTCGCCGAAGCTAGATAATGCCCTGCTGCTTCAGTGCCTCGATCTTGCCGGCATCGTAGCCGAGCTTGCCGGCGAGCACCTCCTGGGTGTGCTCACCCAGCAGCGGCGGGGCGCGGTAATCCTTGATCGGGGTTTCCGAGAGCGTCAGGGCGTTGCGGATCAGCGAGAGATCGGGCTGGAAGGGATGGTCGACCTTCACCCGCATGCCGCGCGACTGGACGTGCGGATCCGAAAACACCTGCTCGAAATTGTTGATCGGGCCCGAGGGAACGCCGGCCTCCTCCAGCCTGTCCAGCCAGTAGGCGACCGGCTGCTTCAGGAACAGGCCGGCGAAGATCGCCATGATCTCCTTGCCGTGTACGACACGGTCGTTGTTCTTGAGGAAGCGCTTGTCATTGGCGAGCTCGGGCTCGCCGAGCACGGCGCAGGTGCGCTGGAACTGGCCGTCATTGCCGACCACCAGCATCAGCTCGCCGTCGGTGCAGCGGAACACGCCGGCCGGCATGCCGCCATTGCCCCAGGTGCCGCGGCGCGGCGGCGTCTTGCCGTTGACGAGGTAGATCTGCAGCCAGTGCGACAACGATGCGATGACGGTGTCGAACAGGCAAACGTCGATATGCTGTCCCACGCCGTCATTGGCGTCGCGATGGTAGAGCGCCGAGAGAATCCCGATCGAGGTGTTCATGCCGGTCATGTAGTCGACGATCGAGGGGCCGACCTTCATCGGGCCCTCGCCGGGCTCGCCGTCGATATGGCCGGTGACGCTCATCAGGCCGCCCATCGCCTGCAGGATGGCGTCGTAGCCGGCGCGCGGCGCATAGGGGCCGGTCTGGCCGAAGCCGGTCACCGAGCAATAGATAATGCCGGGATTGATCGCCTTGATGGTCTCGTAGTCGAGGCCGTAGCGCTTGAGATCGCCGACCTTGTAGTTCTCCATGAAGACGTCGACGTCCTTGGCGAGCTCACGGATGATCGCCTGCCCCTCGGGCTTGGCGATGTTGACCGTGACCGACTTCTTGTTGCGGTTGGCGCAGAGGTAAAACGAGTTGTTGTTGTTGGCTCCGCCATCAGGGTCGGTCAGATAGGGCGGGCCGAAGGCCCGCGCGTCGTCGCCGGTGCCCGGCCGCTCGATCTTGATCACCTCCGCGCCCAAATCGCCCAGCATCTGGGCCGACAAAGGCCCGGCAAGCACGCGGGTGAGGTCAAGGATCTTGATGCCTGAGAGCGGCAGGGCCGACATGTCGAATTCCTCCGGGAACTGGATCTTGGCGCGGCCGCGAGATCGCGGGCCGCGCTCCCTGCGGATACACCATTTTGGCGGCCCGAGCACTGCACTGTGGGCATACGGCCATCCGCCCGCCCGCCCGGCGCAGGTCATCCGCCCGGTGAATTTCCGCCGCGCGAATATTCTCAGGTTACGGCCGCTGCGGCCACCTGCGGCCGTCGGCGGCCGAGCAGGACCAGGATCAGCACAGTGGCGCAGGAGCAGACCAAGGTGAGACCGAGCGCGCCGCGGCTGCCGAACTGGGTGAGCAGGCCGACAAGGAGCGGCGGCGAGAGCGCGGAGGCGAGATTGAGCGGCAGTGCGATCATCGACATGGCCTTGGCGAACTCGGTCTGATCGTAGAACACGAGCGGGATCGTCGCCCGCGCCACCGCCATCGCGCCGCTGCCGGCGCCATAGAGCAGGATGAAGGCCGCAACCGCCCAGGTCGCGCCCTCGCTCGTCATCAGCAGCAGCATGGCGACCGGGAGCGCCGTGCCGGCGACGAGCCCGGTCGTGATTCCGTCCCACCGCCCTCCGCCGAGAAAATCGAGCCCGCGGGCGCTGACCTGGATCACGCCCAGCATTGAACCGAACGCAAGCGCCTGCGCCGGGGGAAGCCCCTCCGCCCGGAGCAACTCGATCATGATGGCGCCGATGCCGAAATTGACGAAGGCGTTCAGTGTGATCGCGGCGGCGACGAGGCTGAAGGTGCTCCTGGGAATCGCAGGCGGCGGCGAGGATTTCACCGGCTCACCGCCATGATCACCGGCGATTTTCCGGCGCGGTGCGAGGAATGCGTAGAGCGGAAGGTTGATGACGATCATCATCGCCGCGTAGACGAGGCACGTCCCGCGCCAGCCGAGCAGACCGCTGAGGAACGACGTCGTCGGCCAGAAGATGCTGCTCGACAAGCCCGTCACCAGCATCAGCGCGCCGATGGCATTCTTGGCCTGCCGCCCGGCGACCTCGTTCAGCATGATATAGGCGCCGGTCGAAAGCGTGGCGCTGCCGGCGATGCCGAGGACGATCCACGCCGCGAAATACAGCAACGGCTCGCGCGCGAGGGACAGCAGGATGAAGCCCGGCACGGTGAGGACCGTACCTGAGATCATCACCTTTCGTGCGCCGTGCCGCGCAAACGACTTGGCGAGCCAGGGCGCGCACAGCCCCATCGACCCATAGAGAACGGACGTCCCGGCGAACACCGCCGGCAGGCTCATGCCGAGATCGGCCGCGAGATCGCGTCCGACAATGGCGGGAAGGCCGATCGTCCCCCACCCGACAAGCTGGGAGACCGCGAGCACCAGCAGGACCCCGATGAGCCTGCTGTCAGATTTCAGAAACCGCATTCCAACTGTCGCCTGCCCGGCAGGCGCAGATCACGCCTGTGACGGCAGTCTTACCCGGAGACTCAGCGCACGGAAACGCCGGCCGACGAATGGCAGCAGGCGGCCGGGAGCATGTCAGGAGGCGGCAGGAGCTCCCTGCCCCGCGAGCCCGAGCAGGGATCGCGCCTCGGCCGCAGTCGCCACGCGCCGGCCGTGGCGCGCGACAGCCTCACCGGCGATGGCCACGAGCTCCGCGTTGCTGGCCGCAAGGCGTGCCTTGTCGATCCTGATATTGTCCTCGAGTCCGGTGCGGACCGCATCGGCGCCCCGCGCCAGCGCCCAGCCCATGACCTCGGCCTGGTGGCGTCCGATCCCGGCTGCCGTCCACGTCGCCTTCGGGATCAGGCGCCTGAGCTCTCCCAGCAGGATGTCGAGGACATGCTCGTCCGCAGGCATGGCGTTCTTGACGCCCATGACGAACTGCACGTGCGGATGCTGGTCGATCAGCCCCGCCTCGATCAGACGGCGAGCGCCATGCAGATGCGACAGATCGAAGATCTCGATTTCCGGCCGGATGCCATTCGCCTTCATCCCGGTGGCGAGCGTCTCGACCAGCGCGGCACTGTTCTCGTAGACGATGGTCGGAAAGTTCACCGATCCCGTGGACAGCGAGGCCATGTCCGGCTTCAGGTAGAGCGACGATCCGCGCGCCGAGGGATCGCGGCCCCGCCCGCCGGTCGAGAACTGAACGATCATGTCAGGACAGTGCTTCTTGATCCCCGCCTGCACCAGGGCGAAACGTTCGGGATCGGAGGACGGCGTCTCGTCATCGTTGCGCACATGGATATGGGCGAGCGTGGCACCGGCTTCGAACGCCTGGTGCGTCGACTCGATCTGCTCGGACGGCAGGATCGGGACGGCGGGATTGTCCTTCTTGCGCGGAACGGAGCCGGTGATTGCGACGGCAATGACAGCAGGGTTCATCTTGCAACCTCATATTGATTGCGCTCACGCGCACAAATTCGGATCGGCAGCCTGACTATGCAGTGAGGCCCTGCCGCCGCGAACATCATCGATCGCGGCGGCAGTTGCCTCTATCATACGCGTCAGGTCCGAACCGTGGCAGCCCCGCTCACCGCATCGCCGGCGCGCTGACGGTCATAATCTGCCCGCGGCATCGGAACAGCATTGGGATTGCCGAGATCGTCGATCCTGATCCGATAGGTTTCCCGCGCGGTCAGGGCCGCCAGCGCGGCGATGATCGTGATAGCGAAGGCAATCGCCCCCACCGTCAACGGAATGTTGGTCGAGCCGGGAGGCGCGACGGTCGCAAACAGGGCGGGAAGCAATGCAGTGATTGTCGTGCCGATGTTCTGCGAGATCGCCATGGCCGACACGCGGGTGCGGGTCGGAAACAGTTCGGGGTAGAAGCTCGGGAAAATCGCGTTGTAGCCCTGATAGACGACGCCCCACATCAGCAGCGACACCAATATTGCGAGCGGCACATTCCTGATGCTGATGGCATAGAGATAACAAAAGGCGAGCAAACCGGAGAGAAGCGCGCCGACGATGATCGGAGGCTTGCGGCCGACCTTGTCGGAGAGATTGCCGACGAAGGGAATGACGAACACGGCCAGCATGTTTCCGAGGACCGGGATCCACAGATAGACGTCCTTGGCAAAACCGATCCCGTAGGCCGGCTGCACCGCATAGGCCGCGCCGAAGATGGTTGCAACGACAGGAATGACATTCATCAGCGCCATGCAGATGACCCTGAGCATGTCGCGCCAGCTCAGCTTGATAGCCTGAACGATGGGCGCGCGCGGAGCTTCTCCCCGCTCGCCCTCGCGGGCAAAAGCAGGGGTCTCGTCGACTTCGCGACGAATGATGTAGCCCGCGACGATGACGAAGAAGCTGAGGAGGAAGGGAATCCGCCAGCCCCAGCTGTTGAAGGCCTCGGTCGGCATATAGGCCGCCAACGGCAGGAAGATTGCTGCGGCGAGGATCTGTCCGGCCTGCACCCCCTGAAGGGCGAAGCTGGCATAGAAGCCCCGCCGACCGAACGGCGCGTGCTCCAAGATCATCGAGCTTGCGCCTGAGATTTCGCCGGCAACGGCAAATCCCTGCACGAGGCGCAGAATGACGAGCAGAATTGGCGCCAGGATGCCAACCTGCTGGTAGGTCGGCAGGATACCCACGGCCATCGTCGAGATGCCCATCAGGAACATGCAGATGATGAGAACCGTCTTGCGGCCATGGATGTCGCCCCAATGTCCGAGCACGAAGGCACCGATGGGACGAGCCACATAGCCGACGCCATAGGTCGCCAGCGACGCAACGATCGCGACGGTGGGATTCTCCGACGGGAAGAAGATTTGCGGGAAGATCAGCGACGCGGCGGTCGCGTAGATGAAGAAGTCATAATATTCGAGAGCCGACCCGATCCAGCCGCTGGCAGCGGCTTTCCTGGACTGACTCATCTGATGGATCGCGGTCATCTCAAGATTCCTCCCTTGGGTTTTGCTGACGTCCCGTTGACGGGCTTCGCTCAAAATTGGGCAGCACTCTCCGGCCGCTCTGCGGAGTTTCGCGAGCGCTTGTCATTGCCGATGGGTGTCTGCTTGGTGGCGACGATAGGCTTTCGCCGGGCTAACACAATTACCCAGTTATGCGACAAACCTAACATGATGTTATTTGCGCGCCAGGCGCAGATCACGCCTCTAAGGTCCTCTTAGCTGCAAATCGCAGAATAGAGGAATGTCGGTTCCGAATGGTGTGGAGCGCTCTTCGCAGAACAGCGGGGTGAGGCGGTTGACATTGGACCATTGCATGGTCCATTTTATGAAACTTGAGGAAGGACAATGAGATGCGGGTCTCCGTCACCGACGCAAAAGGACAATTGACCGATCTTGTCCGCCGCGCAGAGGCCGGCGACGAGGTGATCCTGACGCGGCATGGACATCCCGCGGTGCGGCTCGTCCCGGTCAGGCTTCCGCCGGACCGCGCCGCCCGCCGGACCGTGCTCGAGGCGGCGCGAAGGACCGGCGGGGCCAAAGCTATCCCCGGACCGAGCGCCGCGCGCAGTCAGGACTTTCTTTTCGGCGATGACGGACTGCCGGAATGATCGCGCTCGATACCTCCGCGCTGATGGCGATCGTGCTCGACGAACCGCAGGCCGATGCTTGCATCACCGCGTTGGAAACCGCCGACGAAATCCTGATCTCGGCGGCCTCCATTGCAGAAAGCCTGATCGTCGCGGCACGGCGGGGCGTCGACGAAGAAATGAACAAGCTGATCAACGATCTCGGTTTGAACGTGATCTCGGTGACCCAAGCATCGGCCGAACGCGTGGCGCAGATCTACTCGCGTTGGGGCAAAGGCATTCGTCCTGCCGGTCTCAACTTTGGTGACTGCTTCGCCTACGATGTCGCCAAGGAGCATGGCTGCGCACTTCTTTACGTCGGCGACGACTTTGCCAAGACGGATATCGTTGCGGCGGCGTAAGTCGACGACTGCCGCGGCGGCGACTTACCGGCCGAACAGAAAAGCCGCGGGGCACCCGTCAGGCTGTATGGCCGGGATCGACGTGCTTCGGCGTTTTCTTGTCGCGTTGGGGCGTCATCTTGGCCGGATCCGGCGCATCCGGCACGCCACGCGGCCCGAGCTGGTCGCGCTGAATGTCGTCTTCGGAGCGGGAGGGTTCAATGCCGTTCGGCTCACGGGGCTTGGTCATCGCAGCCTCCTGAAGTGTTCTGCTCGGAGTGTCCGGTCAAATTCCCAGCGCGTTCTCGCCGGCTTCGCGGCCGGGCACGCTGACATGGACTTCGTGTCCCTCGCGAAGCGCCAGCGATGCTGCGGCAACCGCCGACTCGAAAGCCGCCTCCTTGGTGCTGTATCTGTTCTTGACGTCGCCGTCGTGCAGCACGCCCCATTCGTCCTGCACCGGCACGATCGTGTATTGCGCGAGGCCCATGGTGTAACTCCTCGAGATCTATCGCTGCGTGAGCTGCGGGTGCGCGGCGGTCACGCGCCAAACCGTGTTGCCGCTGTCGTCGGCGACCAGCAGCGCGCCGGTCTTGTCGATGGCGACACCGACGGGCCGCCCGCGCGCGTGGTTGTCGCTGTTGAGGAAGCCGGTGACGACATCCTGCGGCGGGCCGCTCGGCTTGCCGTCCGTGAACGGCACGAACACGACCTTGTAGCCGTTCAAGACCTGCCTGTTCCAACTGCCGTGCTCGCCGACGAAGGCGCCGCCGCGATAGGCGGGCGGCAAACTCGCGCTCGTGTTGAAAGCCATTCCAAGCGGCGCGACATGCGAGCTCAGCGCGTAGTCAGGCACGATCGCTTTGGCAACGAGGTCGGGTCGCTCCGGCTTGACGCGAGGATCGACGTGCTGGCCGTAATAGCTGTAGGGCCAGCCATAGAAGCCGCCGTCCTTCACCGATGTCATGTAGTCCGGCACGAGATCGGGACCGAGCTCGTCGCGCTCGTTCACCACCGTCCATAGCGACCCGGTCTGCGGCTCGAAGCTGAGACCGTTGGGATTGCGCAAGCCGCTCGCGAAGATGCGCCAGCGGCCGCTGGCACGGTCGACCTCGAGGATCGCGGCGCGATTGTGCTCGGCCTCCATGCCGTTCTCGGTGATGTTGCTGTTGGAGCCGACGCCGGCATACAACTTTGAACCGTCGGGGCTCGCGACCAGGCTCTTGGTCCAGTGATGGTCAATCGGTCCGCCCGGCAGCGGCGTCAGTACCGTGCCCGGCGCGGTGATCTTGGTATCGCCTTCGGTGTAGGGATATCTGACGATCGCATCGGTGTTGGCGACATAGAGATCGTTGCCGACCAGCGCGACGCCGAACGGCGAGTTGAGATGGTCGAGGAAGACGCTTTGCGTATCCGGGACGCCGTCGCCGTTGCTGTCGCGCAGCAGCGTGATGCGGTTGCTCTCGCCGGTGTCGCCGCCGGATGTCGCCCAGGACTCGACATATCCCATCACGATTTCCTTGGGCCGCTTGATCGGAGCACCCTTCGGCGCCTTGGATTCCACCACCAGCACGTCGCCGTTGGGAAGCACGTAGAGAAATCGGGGGTGCTGCAAGCCGGTCGCGAAGGCCTTGGCCTGCAAGCCCTGCGCAACGGCCGGGGTCTCGTCCTTTTTCCAGCCGACGATGCGGGCGATGTGCATCGGGGGCAGCCAATATTGCTGGATGTCGGGCAGCGTCGGGTTGGCGCCGGTTTGCGCCTTGGGATCGCCACTGCCGTCATTGCAGCCGGCGAGACACAGCAGCGAGGCGCACAACAGCGCCCTAGCGATTGCGGAGTTCATCGCGCAACTCCTACACCGTGGCGATACACCATGGCCCAGCCGAGCCAGCCGGTGACCGGCAGGATCAATACGGTGATGGCTGAAAGAATGAGCCCGGTCGGCCACACCGAGGTCCAGGCATCGCGCGTGTGGATCAACGCATTGATGGTTGCCAGGATCAGCGCCAGCGCGTTGCCGATCAGATGCGGCCAGGCTGGCGCCTGTGCCCGCACCAGGCGGTTGCCGAGGAAATCGGTCAGGCCGGCGATGGCGGCCAGCACGCCGAAGATGACGCCGACGACCAGAAGCCAGGCCGAAAAATCCGCCCACATGATCTCGGCACTGACGACATAGGCGATGTCGGTCAGCAGCGCCCCGATGAAGCACGCGATTGGGATCGGCACCAGCATCGGATGAATCGGATGGCCTGCGATTTGCGCGGTCGAGCGCACACGCAAATTGTCTTGCACGATTGACCTCGTGTGACTTTCGCCCCGCCCGACGGCCAACTCATGCTGGCGGTGAAGGTTCCTACGCTTGCGCAGTCACCGGCGTGCCGCCTGATACGCCGCGGACGCCCGCTTCCCCGGGCTAACCGACGATTTGCATCAGATGCACGCAGGCATCCGCCATGTCGTCGCGAGCTCGTGCCCTCGAAAAACGCAACGCAATTTGAACTCAGTGATCCCCGATCCCCGCAACGCCGATACCGGTTATCGCAATGCCGCCCACACCGTCACCGGCCGTCCTGTCGAAATGCCAAGCTCCAGCCGACATTGGGACTGACCTGCCCCCGGAGAGGGTCGGTCCATCGAGATGCAACAATTGTTGGGATGGAGCGGGTGAAGGGAATCGAACCCTCGTATTCAGCTTGGAAGGCTGCTGCTCTACCATTGAGCTACACCCGCGACAGGGGCTCCCTAACACGGCCGGGCGGCGGTCTCAACTGCCCAAGATCAACGGCCCAACACAAGATCAACTGCCCAAGAGTCGGCTTTCCAGCGCCTTCCCGGCCCTGCGAACAGCCGCTGGTTCCTCCCGACCCGCCTCCCCTTAACAACACCGGAATTGCTGCCTATATTGAAATCTTCCGCAACCAACGAAAGGAGGTGATCCAGTGTCTTTTACCAAGCGCTGTCACCTCGCTGGGATCGCCCGCTAAGCTTTGAATAAAGGCTTGGCATCGGGGCGCTCTCAGCCCTGGACCAGCGAGCAACAAATCGGGCGCGACGGGGGCCTCTCCGCCGCGCCTTTTTCGTTGGCATCGCGCCTGCTGTTCAGGGGAGCGCCTCGCCGGCGAGCACCTCGCGGATCCTCAGTGACAGGTCCGCCTTCCGGTACGGCTTCCTCAGCAACGCAACGCCGGAACCGAGATGACCCTCGTGGTCGAGGGCGTTGTCGGTATAGCCGGACGTATAGAGCACTCTCATCCCCGGGCGGAGGCGCCGCACGGCCTCGGCCAATTCCTGCCCGTTCATGCCGCCGGGCATGATGATGTCGGTGAACAGCAGATCGAATTGGGCGCCCTGCTGCACCAGCGCAAGCGCGGTTGCGCCGTCGCCGGCCGCGAGGGTGCGATAGCCGAGGCTGCCAAGCTGGGCGATGACATAGCCCTGCACCAGCGGATCGTCCTCGACGACGAGAATCGTCTCGTGCCCGCGTGCCGCCGCGGGCGCCTGCAGTGGCCCGGTCCTCGTCTGCGCTCCGCCCGCAGATCGCGGCAGAAACAGCCGAATCACGGTGCCGCGGCCTTCCTCACTCTCGATCGCAACGCTGCCGCCGCTCTGCTTGGCGAAGCCGTAGACCATGCTGAGGCCGAGCCCGGTGCCGCGACCGACCCCTTTGGTGGTAAAGAACGGCTCGAACACGCGGTCGCGGAGGTCGGCGGGGATGCCATGACCGGTGTCGGCCACCGCGACCATGATGAAGGCGCCGCACGTAGCGTCGCCGTCACCAGCACCATCCAATTCGCGGTTTGCCGTCTCGAGCGTCAGCGTGCCGCCGCCAGCCATCGCATCGCGCGCATTGACGGCGAGATTGATGATCGCCGACGACAGCTGCGACGGATCGGCCATCGCCGCCCAGGCGTCGTCCGCGAGGCGGGTGACGATTTCGACGTTTCCGCCCAGGATCGGCTTCAACAGCTTCGCCGTCTCGAGCACGAGGCCGTTGACGTCAAGCTCGCGCGGCTCCAGCGGCTGGCGACGCGCAAAGGTCAGGAGCTGTGAGGTGATCTCCGCGCCTCGCGCCGCCGCATCGTCGATGAGCTGGGCGATCGCGGCGAGGTCGGGCTTGTCCGCCAGCCCCTCACGGATGATCTCGATGGTGCCGGTGATGACAGTGAGCACGTTGTTGAAGTCATGCGCGACGCCGCCGGTGAGCTGGCCGATCGCATCCATCTTCTGCGACTGGCGAAGCCGCTCCTCGGTCTCGTGCTGCTCGGTCAGATCGGTGGCCGAACCACGATACCCCATGAAGCGTCCGTCGGCGCTGAACACCGGCCGGCCGTTGACGCTGAAATGGCGCGCGCGGCCAGCCGCATCGCGGCCGCGATATTCGAACTTGCGGAACGGCTCGTGGCGATCCAGCGTCGCCAAGTGAGCGCGCCATTTCTGGGGCTCGGCATCGCGGTCGAAGGCGGCGTCTGAACGGCGCCTCCCGATCAGCGCCTTGTGGTCCATGCCGAAAGCATCGGCCCGATCTGAAATGTAGGTGAACACGTGATCCGGGCCGGTCTCCCAGAACCAGTCGGATGCGGTCTCGGCATAATCACGGAAGCGCTGCTCGCTCGCGCGGGCGTTCTCCTCGGCGCGCTGCCGGATCTTCAGGTCACGCTCGAGATTCCCATTGGCCTCGCGCAGCTCGCCATAGGCATGTTCGAGGTTGGCGCACATGGCGTTGAAAGCAACGACCACCTTGTCCAGCTCGTCGGCCTCGTAAGGCGACCGGCGCTCCAGGCGCAGCGGCGGCGGCGGCCGTCCGAGGCTGTATTTGCCGACGTACTCGGCGATGGCGACGAGATGCCGGGTCACCAGCAGATGAAACATGTAGATGATGAACAACGAGACGAGGAACGTCTTTGCCGCCTGGCTTGCCAGAATGACGAGGGCCCTGTTCAGCAATTGCTGATAGACGTCGGTCAGCGTCGCCTCGACCCGCAGCGTGCCGATGGCGCGCGAGGTCCCCTGCACCATGGTGCTCAGCGGAAATTCCCGGGTCATGATCGAACGGGTGTTTCGCTCGCCGACTTCGACACGGATCGGATTGGGCCGATCGACGATCTCGCGGACCTCCGCCGCACGGATGTCAGGCAGCCGCAGAATGCCATCGAGCTGGAGCTTGAGCTGGTTCTGGTCGAGATTCCATAGGCTCTCTCCGAGGCTGCCCGTGGTGCTGCGGCCGATCTCGTCTAGCCGCGTCTCGATCAGTCCGACCTCACGATTGTAATCCAGATAGAGCTGGAGCGCAGTCAGGGTCAGCGTCACGACCGATGAGAACAGCAGCACGGCGGCAAGCAGCCGGGGCCCGACGCCGCTGCGCGACCAGTTGAAGATCCGCGACAGGAGCGCCGCGAACATCGGAGGCGCGAGCGCGGCGCCGATGCCGGTCAAATCCTGCTTCGCAGCCACCGGCGCAATGGCGCGGCGGCGCTTGGTATCATCGTCACCTGCGTTGCCCATGCACCACGTCCCCGAAAATGGCGGCACCTGCTCAGCCGGCCGACCGCAACCGCGAGCAAAGTGAACGGTTGAGGCCCTGCCTCAGCACGCGGTGCGCGTGGCGATCCTGTCGGCCGATGATCCTATCGGCCCTTGATCCTGTCGGCCCTTGGGCGGCCTGAGTTCGACGGGGTCATATCTTGCGCCCAGCAGCAGGATTCCCGGGCAAAGTACCACCTCGCGTGCTAGAATGACATCGGTGAAAGTCCGGAGCTCGCCCGCACAGCGGGAACGTGCTGTCAACGTTGCGGACTGGCGCAGCTGCCATCTCCGGTAGATCGCGCGGCCCCGGAATCCGATGTTAGCAGGGCACGCCCAAAAGGCATGGCCAGGGAGATGCGTCATGAGGCGGATAGTCGTGGTCTGCCTGTTGCTGCTCGCGGCAGGCCCGTCGCAGGCGCAAGAAGTCATCCGGCTCGCACGCATCGCCGATATTCCCGACCAATATGTCGGCGGCGAGATGCTCCGCGCGGTTTATGCCAGGCTGAACATCAAGCTCAAATTCGAGGATGTCCCCGGCAAGCGCGCGCTCGCGCTGTCGAGCACCGGCCAGGTCGACGGCGAGGTCCAGCGGATCGGAACGCTCTCTCGCGACTACCCGACGCTGATCCAGGTGACACCTGCGATCAATTACATCGAGCCCGCTGTCTTCACCACGAAACTGCAGTTCGACGTCGCCGGCTGGAATTCAATCAGGGACTACAGCATCGGCATCGTACGCGGCGTCGGCTCGTCGGAAGCCGGTACGCGCGGCATGACCCGGGTCACGGCGACGACAAGCCTCGACAACATGGTCAAGATGCTCGATGCCGACCGCTTCGACGTGATGGTCACCGACCTCTTCAGCGGGTTGGCTGCGGTGAAGAAACTCAATCTCCAGGCCAGGATCCATCCGCTCTCGCCGCCACTCGAGCGCATCAGCATCTACCACCATCTGCATGAACGGCATCGCGATCTCGTGCCGAAGGTCGGAAGGATGATCGAGCAGATGGAGACGAGCGGCGAACTCGCCCGGTTGCGGGAAACCCTGATCAAGCAGGTGCTGAGCGGGATGTGAGACGCGGTCAGTTCGTGCGAGTCTGCTCCCGCACCGCAACCGCGTCGGGTCTAGAAGCCGCAAACGCTCATTGCGCGCGGGCGCTTGCCGCGCCGGCTTTCGAGGATGCGCTCGCCGCCGCTCTCGGCCGAGCTGCCGTAATAGCGGTGGTGGCCGCTCTGGTCGTGCAGATCCGCGGCGTCCGACTTTCCCGCCCGACGCGCGTCGCAGATGATCTTGCAGATGATCTTGATGGTCGACATGGCCGCCTCCGAAGTGTTCTTAGTGGCCATCAGTCGCGCCGATTTCGAGCGGCGTTCACACCTTTCGGCCGCAATCGGGTTTCGGGAAGGTTTCGTCGCCGCACCCCGCGACGCAATATTTTCCTCAAGCCCATTGTCGGCTGCGACGGTGGTGATACGTCCTTCGGACGCGCGCAGCGAAAATCAACGAGGTGACGATGCTTTACGCCATCCTGGCCTATCACGTGGAAGACGAGATCTTGTCCTGGACGCCCGAGAAGGACGCCGCGGTCGTGGCCAAAGTCATCGAGGTTCAGGCACCGCTGCGGGCAAGCGGGCATTTTGGCCCGGCCGCCCGCCTGGATGAGACCCGAAAGGCCCGCACCTTGCGTGGCCCCGGCGCGGGCGTCGTGCTGGACGGCCCGTTTGCCGAGACCAAGGAGCAGCTTCTGGGCTTCCACCTCGTCGAATACGACACGGACGAGGAGGCGATCGCGGCCGCGCGGACGCTGCGTCAGGTCAATCCGTCAGCGGTCTACGAAATTCGCCCGGTCAAGCTTTACGTGCCGGCCGACGGGTTCGGCACGACGCAAGGCTGAGCCGCGGCCCTACGCGTCCGTCCCGGTCGGCCCGACATAGAAGCGCTGGATCAGCAGGCCGCCGAAGGCGATGAACCACACGAACGGCGCGACCTGCGGCGCGAACGCCGCAACGACCGTGCCCGGAATAAACACCAGCAGCGGAAACAGCGAGGCCATGATCTCGTGGCGCCAGCCGCCCAGGATCCTCCACCACAGCCAGGCATTGAGGCCGGCGATGGTGGTCAGGTGCAGGCCGTAGAGCACGGCGACCGCACTGCTCGTGGGGTAGTTGGTGTAGAGGCCGTTGGTCACCGGCAGCAGCACGATCGACAGCAGGAAAAACAGATTGAGGATCACCGCGCCGCGGCTGCCGACGGGCTGGCGCGCCAGCCGGCGGTGATGGCTGATCCAGAACACGCCGGCGATGATGAAGCTGAGCGCAAGACCCGCGAGCTTGCCGGAATAGACCCGGGCCAGATCGTTCCAGTCGGGCGCGCTTGTGAAGACCGCGGCCCTGGGCAGATCGTAGGCGAGCAGCGTCATGGCAACGCCAAAAATGGTGTTGCTGAGCGATTCCAGCCGTCGCATCTCGAACTGGTCGGATTTGAGCTCGGTCATGCCGGGTGGCGCTTTTCGGAATGGAACCTTGGGCCGTCTTGTCCCTAGGTCTTAACATCGGTCCCGTCCAGACGCATTGCGATTCGCAGCGGGATCGCCGAGTCTGGCTGTTTCACCGGGGCGATTCGTGGCGACATATCTGGACACGCTCAATGCGGAGCAGCGCCGCGCCGTGGAGCATGGTGTGGCCGATGGTGCGACCGTGGGCGCGCCCCTGCTCGTCATCGCCGGTGCAGGCTCCGGCAAAACCAACACGCTGGCCCATCGCGTCGCGCACCTGATCGTCGCGGGCAGCGATCCGCGCCGCATCCTCCTGATGACGTTCTCGCGGCGCGCCGCGGCCGAGATGGCCGGCCGGGTCGAGCGCATCGCCCGAAAAGTGCTTGGCGAGAACAACGCCGCGATCATGCGCGACGCGCTCAGCTGGGCCGGCACGTTCCACGGCATCGGCGCACGGTTGCTGCGCGAATATGCCGAGCGGATCGGCGTCGATCCTGCCTTCACCATCCACGACCGCGAGGATTCCGCCGATCTGATGAATCTGGTCCGGCACGAGCGCGGATTGTCGAAGACAGAGAGCCGCTTTCCCGCCAAAGGCACCTGCCTGTCGATCTACTCCCGCTGCGTCAATGCCGAGATGGAGATCGAGAAGGTTTTGGGGGCGCATTATCCCTGGTGCGCAGGCTGGGCGCCCGAGCTGAAGGGCCTGTTCGCGGCCTATGTCGAGGCCAAGCAGGCCCAGCACGTGCTCGATTACGACGACCTCCTGCTCTACTGGTCGCAGATGATGAGCGATGCGACGATCGCGGAAGAAATCGGCGGCCGCTTCGATCACGTCTTGGTCGACGAATATCAGGACACCAACCGCCTGCAATCCTCGATCCTGCTGGCGCTGAAGCCGGACGGGCGCGGCCTCACCGTCGTCGGCGACGACGCGCAGTCGATCTATTCGTTCCGCGCCGCCACTGTCCGCAACATCCTGGATTTTCCGCAGAGCTTCTCGCCGCGCGCCGAGATGATCACGCTCGACCGCAATTACCGCTCGACGCAACCCGTGCTGGCAGCGGCCAACGGCGTCATTGGCCTGGCGCGCGAGCGCTTTACAAAGAACCTCTGGACCGACCGCGCCGGCACGCAAAAACCACAGCTCGTCACCGTGCACGACGAGGCCGACCAGGCCCGCTACATCGTCGAGCAAGTGCTGGCCACTCGCGAGCAAGGCGCGCTGTTGAAGCACCAGGCGGTGCTGTTCCGAACGTCCTCGCATTCGGGCCCGCTGGAGATCGAGCTCACCCGCCGCAACATTCCCTTCGTCAAGTTCGGAGGGCTCAAGTTTCTCGATGCCGCGCATGTCAAGGACGTGCTGGCACTGCTGCGCTTCGCTGAGAATCCGCGCGACCGCGTCGCCGGCTTTCGCATCCTGCATCTGTTGCCGGGCATCGGACCTGCGACGGCGCAGCGTGTGCTCGACCAGATGGCGGAGAGCTCCGATCCGCTCGCCGCGCTCGGCCAGCTCCCGGTGCCGCCGCGCACCGGCGCGGACTGGACCGGCTTCGTCCGCACCATCGAAAATTTGCGCTATTCGGAATGGCCGGCTGACCTCGAACGCGTGCGGCTCTGGTACGAACCGCATCTCGATCGCCTGCACGAGGATTCCGAGACGCGCCGCGCCGATCTGATGCAGCTCGAGCAGATCGCGAGCGGCTATGCCTCGCGCGAGAAATTCCTGACCGAGCTCACGCTCGATCCACCGGATGCGACCAGCGACAAATCCGGGCCACCCTTGCGCGACGAGGATTATCTGATCCTCTCCACCATCCACTCCGCCAAGGGCCAGGAGTGGAAATCGGTGTTCGTGCTCAACGTCGTCGACGGCTGCATGCCGTCGGATCTCGGCGCCGGCACCAGCGCCGAGCTCGAGGAGGAACGCCGCCTGCTCTATGTCGCGATGACGCGCGCCAAGGACGACCTGCACCTCGTGGTGCCGCAGCGCTTCTTCACCCACGGCCAGGCAGCCAAGGGCGACCGCCACGTCTACGCCTCGCGCACCCGCTTCATCCCGGAGCAGCTGGTCTATCTGTTCGAGCGCACTGCCTGGCCGAAGGCCGGGGCAAGCGCAGCGCGCACCGCCGCGCAAGGCCCGAAGGTCGACATCGGCGCTCGAATGCGCGGAATGTGGCGGTAACGCCGGCTACGCGCCCAGCCGGTCGAACTGGACCTTGCCTGCCTTCATCACCATCGGGATGTGCTCGCCCTGGCCGAGCAGGCAGGCAACATCGCGCAGCGGATTGCCGTCGACCACCAGCAGGTCCGCAATGGCTTCGGGCATGATGCGCCCGAGCTTGCCCTCCATGCCGAGCACCTCGGCGCCGACCAATGTCGCGCTGGCGATGACGGCGCGCGGACCGAGAATCTCGGCGCGGATGCGGAATTCGTCGCTCTGCAGACGCTGCGACGGTCCGAGCAGGTCGCTGCCGAACCCCATCTTCACGCCGGCATCGCGATAGATCGTGAGCGAACGCAGGCCGGCGTCGCGGACATCGGCGATCTTGGCCACGCTTTCGGGCGGCAGGCCGTATTGGGCGCCCTCGTTGGCCAGCGCCTCGTAGGTGACGAGCGTCGGCACCACATAGGCGCCCTTCTCGGCCATCAGTTGCGCGGTCGGAGCATCGACCAGATTGCCGTGCTCGATGGTGCGCACGCCGCAGCGAATGGCGCGTTCGATCGCAGCAGCGGTGTAGGCGTGGGCGAGCACATAGGTCTGACGCCCGCGCGCCTCCTCGACGATGGCGCGGATCTCGTCCTCGGAGTAGCCGAAGGCGCCGACCGGGTCGGTCGGTGAGGCGACGCCGCCGGAGGCCATGATCTTGATCTGGTCGGCGCCCATCTGGAGCTCTTCGCGGGCCGCCCTTCGCACGCCATCGACACCGTCGGCAACGCGCGCCAGCGCGCCGACACGCACGCAGCACGGGCACGGTGCGTCGCTGGCGAGGTAGTCCGAGCGGGCCCGCATGTCGCCGTGGCCGCCGGTCTGGCTGAGCGCACGTCCCGAGACGAACAGCCGCGGTCCGTCGGTGAGCCCGGTCTCGATCGCCTGCTTCAGCGCATGGCCGGCACCGCCGGCGTCGCGCACGGTGGTGAAGCCCCGCCGCAGCATGCCGCGCAGCAGCAGCGTCGAGCGTAGCGTCACCAGCACGTTGGGCATGTGCACCTGCTGCGCCAGATTGAGTTCGACGGCGATCGCATGCACATGCAGGTCGATCAGGCCGGGCATCAGCGTCTTGCCCTTCAGATCGATCGTGCGGTCGGCTTCCACCTGGAGCGGCCGATCGGAGACCTCCTTGATCAGACTGTCCTCGACCAGCACGTGATGTCCCTCCAGGAGGTCCGGCTGGAGCGGATCGAGCAGAGCGGCGTTCTTGAAGAGCACACGGGACATGACGACTTCCTGTCTGATCAGGACTGGATGAGCAGCGCGGGCAGAGCGAGCTGGGCGAATGGAAGACACGCAGCGACATCGTCCTCGCCGTACCAGCCTGCTTCATGGAGCAGATTGAGCGAGCCGAGCGTGCGCCCGCGCCAGCGCACGGGCATGTTGAGCACGCTCGCGCAGCCGAGCGAAGCAATCAGCTCGTGATCGGAAAACACCTCGCGCAGATCGTCCCGGGTGCGGCCGATATAGGCCTCGCCGCGGTCCAGCACAGCCTCGGTCCACGGCCCCGGCGCCAGGCGTTTGCGTCCGCCCGCCGGGTAAGGTCCGGGGAGATTGGAATACACCCGCGCTGCTTCCCTCGTGTCGTCGTCATAGGTCAGGATCGTGAACAGCTTGTGGCCGATCGCCGATTTCAAGGCGTCGTCCAGCGCCGAGTACAGGGCATCCGGCTGATCCGCCCTGCCCTGCGCGGCCGCCACGGCGCAGAGCAGCGGATCGGACCGGCGTTTTGTTTCCCTCACGCGACTTCACCCGCCGCAATCTCTTCCAGCGAACGGCCGCGCGTCGGCACCCCCATCAGCACCACGGTGAGCGCGCCTAACAGCAGCACGCTTGTGGTGAGGCCGAAGACGCCGGCGAAGCCGAAATTGGGATAGAGATAGCCGACCAGGATCGGCGAGACGATCGCACCGATGCGGCCGATCGCGGAAGCGAGCCCGGCGCCGGTGGTTCTGACCGCCGTCGGAAATACCTCGGCGGTATAGGCATAGACGCCCGCATAGGTGCCGTTCATGAAGAAGGACAGTAGAATTCCCGCCACCATGATGTGCTGGTCGCTCTGCGCGAAGGCGAGGCCGAGCGCGCTTGCGCCGCCAAGCACCATGTAGGAGGCGATGGTCGCCTGCCGGCCGATGCGCTCGTTGAAATACGCGGCACTGAAATAGCCGGGAATCTGCGCGCAATAGATCGCGATCGAATAGGCGAAGCTCTTGGTGATGCTCATGCCGTTCTGGACCAGAAGGCCGGGGATCCAGACGAAGAAGGAATAGTAGCTGAACGTGATCGCAAGCCACATGATCCAGGTCATGATGGTGATGCGCGCCTGGCGGCCGGCGAGGAGCGCGGCGAAATTGGCAAGCAGCGTCCCACCAGTCACGGCAGGCGCCGCGGCTTCGACGACCGGTTGTGGCAGGACATGGCCTTGGCTCGCAAAGCCGGCCTCAATCCTGTCGAGCACGGCTGCGGCTTCCTTCTCACGGCCCCGGCTTTCCAGCCAGCGCGGCGATTCCGGCAGCGCCCTGCGCCACCACAGCAGCATGACGACCGGCACCGCGGTGATCACCAGAACGATGCGCCAGCCGTTCTCATAGGCTGGCACGATGAAATAGCCGAGCAAGGCCGACGCCACGAAACCGAAGGAGAAGAATCCGGCCAGCGCGCCGGTAAAGCTGCCGCGGTAACGCCGTGCGACGAACTCCGCCAGATAGGGCGCAATGATTGCGCTCTCCGCGCCGGTGCCCATGCCCGCGACGACCCGGGCGGCGAAGAAGGACGACCAGTCGTTCACCGCCGCGCTGACGATGGATGCGACGCAATAGAGCGCCAGCGCCGACATCATCACCGCACGACGGCCGATCAGGTCACCCAGCGTGCCCGCCAGCAGCGCGCCGAACAGGAAGCCGATATAGGTGCTGCTGCCGAGCACGCCGATCTGCACGCTCGACAGATTCCAGGTCGTGCGCAACACCGGCAGGATGAACGCCAGCACCGCTGCATCCATCGCGTCGAATGTATAGCCGAGCCCGCCCATCAGCAGCAGATGCTTATGGAAACGCGCGAATGGAAGGCGCTCGATGCGCGCCGAAATCATCGACATGAAAGTCCCCCTCTGTCTGGCGGCCGGCACTCCGCTCATCCCTGGGGGAACCATAGACAAGGAGATATTATCGTCATAATTTATAATCATGATCTAGTACATTACTGTGGTGAATGTTCTGTCGTTCCGAAAGCTCGACCTCAACCTGCTGAAAGTCTTCGAGGCCCTGATGACCGAGGGCAGCGTCACGCGCGCCGCCAACGCGCTTCTGATGACGCAGCCTGCGGTCAGCAACGCGCTCGCACGCCTGCGGGACGCGCTCGGCGATCCCCTGTTCGTCAGGTCCGGCACCGGCATCCGTCCGACCCAACGCGCCGTGGTGCTGTGGGAGCCGATCGGCGAAGCGCTCGAAACCGTCCGCGGCGCGCTCGACGAGCAGGTGTTCGACCCGCACCGTGCGCAGACAGAGTTCAGCCTGTCGATGTCGGATTACGTCGCCTCGCTGGTGATGCCGAACCTGCTGAACCATTTCGGCAAGGTCGCGCCCAAGGCGCGAATCCACACCGTTCCCAACACCGTCGTGGAGATCGCCGACCAGCTCGAGGACAATCGCGTTGATTGCGTGCTCAGCGTCTATGTCAACGAGGCGCAGCAACCGGCCGCCATCCGCTCGCGCTCGCTGTGGACCGTCGACTACGCCTGTTTCATGCGGCGCGGCCATCCGGTCGCGGCGATGAAGCGGCTGAGCACGCGCAGCTTCCTCAACGCGGGGCATGTCGATGTGAGCCTCGCCGGCAAGACCTTGCCGTCCTACGACCTCTTCCTCGCCTCGCGCGGGCTATCGCGCAACCTGGTCGCGACCGTCAATCACTACAGCGCCGCCTACGAGGTGGTGCGCCAGTCCGACCTGATTGCGGTGCTGCCGAGCGATTTGCGCTCGCAATCCCGGCACGCGCCGTTCCTGCACGCCATGCCGCTTCCGCTCAAGGCGCCGCCGCGCATCGTCAGCCTGTTCTGGCACCAGCGCAACGACACCGTGCCGGCGCAGCGCTGGCTGCGCGAGACCCTGGTCGAGATGTTCGCCAGGTCCGACTGAAGCCGCGGCCCCCCCGACACCAAGAAGAAAGGGAAACAATGGGTTTCTCGAAGCAGCATTGCGCATCAGACCCGGCTGCTTAGCTCCAACCAAACCAATCCCCTCCCCCAGTGACAGGCGCGCAAGCCGCGCCCGCAGAGACCTCATCAATGACCGCACCGCTTGAATTCGGACTGGACACCTTTGGCGACGTCACCACAGATACCTCCGGCGCGATGCTTCCGCACGCGCAGGTGATCCGCAACGTCGTCGACGAAGCGGTGCTGGCCGACGAGCTCGGCCTCGACTTCATCGGCCTCGGCGAACATCACCGCGCCGACTTCGCGATCTCCTCCCCTGAGACCGTGCTGGCCGCCATCGCGTCGCGGACCAGGCGCATCCATCTCGGTTCGGCCGTGACGGTGCTGAGCTCGGATGATCCGATCCGCGTCTTCCAGCGCTTTGCCACGCTGGACGCGCTCTCGAACGGGCGCGCCGAGGTGATCCTCGGCCGCGGCTCATTCACCGAATCCTTTCCGCTGTTCGGTTTCGACCTGCGGGCTTACGAAGCGCTGTTCGAAGAGAAGCTCGATCTGTTCGCAGCGCTGCTGTCGCAGAAGCCGGTGACCTGGGAAGGCAAGCTGCGTCCGCCGCTCAAGGGACAGCTGGTCTATCCCCCGGTCGCGAACGGCACGCTCAAGACCTGGATCGGCGTCGGCGGCAGTCCGCAATCGGTGGTGCGCGCCGCGCATTACGACCTGCCCTTGATGCTCGCGATCATCGGCGGCGATCCCGCGCGCTTCGCGCCCTTCGTCGATCTCTATCACCGCGCGTTCAGGGAGTTCGGCCGCCCGGCCCAGCCGATCGGCGTGCATTCGCCCGGCTATGTCGCCGAGACCGACGAACAGGCGCGCGAGGAGCTGTGGCCCGACTACAAGGCGATGCGCGACCGCATCGGCAAGGAACGCGGCTGGCCACCGATGGGCCGCGACGAGTTCGTCAATGAGGCCGAGCACGGTTCGCTCTATGTCGGCTCGCCGGAGACGGTCGCGCGCAAGATCGCCAAGACCGCCAAGGCACTCGGCATTTCGCGGTTTCAGCTGAAGTATTCAGCGGGCCCGCTGCCGCATGGGAAGCTGATGAAGAGCATTGAGCTCTACGGCCGGAAGGTGGTGCCGATGGTGCGCGAGATGATGGGGTAAGGCGATCGGATCCGCTCAGTCCGTCTTCGCCCTACGGGCTTCGCCGGACACCACGCTCCGTCCTTCGCGCATCACGTTGGCTGCGCCACGCGAAGCCCGAAGGGCGAAGCGTGGTGGGGGAGGCAGGACTCGAACCTGCGAAGCCATAAGGCGGCTGATTTACAGTCAGCTCCCTTTGCCACTCGGGACACTCCCCCGCTCGACGGCAGCACAATCGGGCCGGACCTTGCCGGCGACCGAAGACGGCCATGGAACGTGAAGGCCGCGACAGCCCGGATGGGGGCGCGACCGGGCGCGGTTATCGGCGAAGCGATGGGGTAAAGTCAACCGAGGCGAACAGCTAAAATCGCCCCCGACACCACCCAAATTGCCATATTCCGGGACCCGTGACACAAGCGAGCCCATGAAGGATCGAAAATTCAACCCGAGGGGCCCCCGCGGCGGGTCTAAGCCCTTCAACAGGCCCGGAAAATCGGCCGGTCGCCCGGCCCGGCGCGATCGCGATTCGGACACCGACGGTCCCGTCATCCTCTATGGCTGGCACACCGTCACCATGGCGCTCGCCAACCCCCAGCGGCAGATCCGCAAGCTGACGCTGACCGAGAATGCCGCAAGGCGTCTGGCGGACGAGAACATCGCAACCCGCATCACGCCCGAGATCGTCCGGCCCCAGGAGATCGACCGCCTGCTGTCGCCCGACGCCGTGCACCAGGGCCTGCTCGCCGAGGCCGATCCCCTGCCCTCTCCCGACATCGAGGATTTAGAGCAGGACGGCATCGTGCTGGTGCTCGACCAGATCACCGATCCGCACAATGTCGGCGCCATCCTGCGCTCGGCTGCGGCGTTCGCCGTGAAGGCGATCGTCACCACCGCGCGCCACAGTCCGGAAGCGACCGGCGTGCTGGCCAAGGCCGCCTCCGGCGCACTGGAGCTGGTGCCGATGGTGACGGTGCAAAACCTCGCCCGCGCACTGACCACGCTGAACGAGCTCGGCTTCCAGACCGTCGGGCTGGACAGTGAAGGCAGCGCGGATCTCTCCGAGGTCACCCTGCGCGAGCCGCTCGCCCTGGTGCTGGGTGCCGAAGGCAAGGGCCTGCGGCAATTGACGCGCGAGACCTGCAGCGTCGTGGCGCGGCTCGACATGCCCGGCGAGATCAAGAGCCTCAACGTCTCGAATGCCGCCGTGCTCTCGCTCTATGTCGGCGCCAGCCGGCTCGGGCTGATGAAGCGGTGACAAAACAAAACGCCCGTCCGCATCGCGGACGGGCGTCTCGTTGGTTTAACCGATCAAGCGATCAGTAATAGCGACGCAGCACGCGGTGGCCGCCGTAGTACGGCACATGGCGCGGGGCGTAGCCGTAGCGCGGACCGTAGCCGTAATGCGTGCGCGGCAGATAGCCGGCGCGCGGGCCGTAGCCGTAGCGATACGGACGGTAATACGGGCGGCGGTAGGGATAGGCGGCCGGGGCTTCGACCGCGGCGGCGCGATAGCCATAGCCGTGCCCATAGCCATAGCCACGGCCGTAGCCGTAATTGGCGGGCGCAACCACCGCGTCCTCACGGTAGGTCGGATACGGCGCGAAGGTGCCCGGACCGGTGTAGGTCGGGCCCTGGTTGACGTGATAATATTGCGTGGTGGGCTCGGCGAGACGCTCATAGGCGCCGTAGCCGTAGCCGTAGCCGGCCCCATAACCGCCGCAGCCGGTGTTGCAGCCGGAATAGACCGGCGCGACCGGCTGGCACGGATCGAAGCCGCAGGCCGCGGCGGGCGCGGTGGCGGCGAACATCACGGCAGCCGCCGCGACCAGTCCCGAAATCATCTGACGCATTACTCTCTCCTGTTGATTTCCGTTTTTTGGATTTTGTCGTTTCTTAACCCGGCGGTCTGCCGGGCATCTCTGTACGCGGCCGCGGCCGAGGACGCCGCGGATAGTCGTTGATCTCAGGCGCGAGGATCACCGGCGGCGGATTGACGGGCACGTCCATCTGCGGCGGCAGCGGCGCCGATTGCGCGCCCCAGCTCTGGTGATAGCTCTCGGCCGGCTTGGGCATTTTGCGGTTCGCGGGCGGCTCGACCTCGAGCCGGCCATAGCCGGGCCGCAGGCCCAGCGTCGGGTAATAATGGCCGACGTCCTCAGGCTGGCGCTCGGCGATATAGCGGCCGCCATAGATCGTGGGCTGCACCTGCACGTTCTTCCCCAGGCCCCAGGTCCCCTCGACCACGGCATAGGACGCGTCGATGTTGTTGATGATGATGGGCACGCCGGGGCGACCGGGAACGACGATATCGAAGCCGCCGCCGGCAAACGCCGACGCGGGCAGTCCGATCAGAAAGGCGGCGAGCGCAGATGCGCGCATGAGAGGATCCCATTTATCCGGCGACAACCTACCCGATGGCGACGCAGAGAGGGTTAAGGCCCTCTCTCCAATTGCCGGTAAGCCTAATGTGTAAGGATTGCGCGCCGCTCAAATGCTGCAAAGCGAACTAGTGAAGCATTAACGCCGCCGGACCCTGCAGTCCGGAACCATCGCGCGTGCTCACTTCCGTTTGACTGCCGCTCACGAAAATCCGCCGGTTTCAGCGGAACGTCCGGCGTCTTCGGCGTTTAGCCCCCGTCAACAAAACGGGAGCCAAACAATCATGAACGTCAAACTTCTCGGAGCCACGGCGATTGCGGCGACCCTCGTGACGGGCTCTGCCATGGCGCAGGCCGTGATCACCAATCCCGGCCGCTGCGCGGCGCAATTCCCCAACGCCAACTGCCAGAACGTCGGACCGGGAAATCCGTACACCGACAGCGGCTATCGGCATCGTCGCGTGTCCTATCGCCAGACCAACAACGGCGACTGGAATAACGACTGGAACAGGAGCCGCACCGGCTTCTGGCCGACCGACGTCGCCGCCGGCGCGGTCGGAACAGCCGCTGGCGTGGCCGGCGCAGCCATCGGGACTGCAGGCGCAATCGCAACCGCCCCGTTCCGTGCCACGAACGACGCCTACGCCTACGACAATGGCTGGGATAACCGCGGCTGGGACAATCGCGGTTGGGACACCCGCACCTACGCCCAGCGCAACGGCTTCGTCTGCACGCCCGGCACCTGGTTCAAGGGCGAAGACGGCCGCCGGCACATCTGCCAATAAGGCGATTCAACCGAACGCGACAGATCAGGCGGCCTTCGGGCCGCCTGATTCGTGTCTGCATCGGGCATCGCGGGTTCTGGCACTTTCCGGTCAAGTCTGGTATTGCGGCGCGCACGGGTGGACGGCTCCGGCGTATGCTGGTCCCTGCCCGCTTCTCCAGGCGTCGCCGGCTTAGCTCAGCGGTAGAGCAGCGGTTTTGTAAACCGAAGGTCGGGGGTTCAATCCCCTCAGCCGGCACCAGCCTTTGAGCGCAACGCTCACTTCGAATGCTTCGGTGCGCTGCTTTGCTGGAAGTGCTCAGCGCCTGATATTTCCACCCAGGCATGTTTCGACTGTTCGAAAACCGAGCGGATGGGCGCCGGGTAGTTCGGATCCGCGGTAGCGCCGACGGCAACGCCGACCATCGCAGGCAGATTGTCCGCCTTCCAATAGACCGTCGAACCGCACTCGGGGCAAAAATAGCTGCGGACCTTGCCGCCGCTTGCGGCTGTCCGGACGTATTCGTTCGACGTCCCCGAGATCGTGACGCCCTCCGCCGGATAGAACGCACCGACCCCGAACGGCGCGCCGGTTCGACGCTGGCAGTCAATGCAGTGGCAGGCGACGACGAGGCTGGACGGTCCCGGAAGCGACAGCGTGAGCGCGCCGCACCTGCATTGGGCATCGATCATCGGAATTCACTCCACTCTCGTTGGTCCTGTGGTTCGGATGGAGCGCAGCGCGAGCCGGGCTACAATTGATCCAGCGCCCACAGCCCGAGGCTCTTGTCGCGCCAGCCGCCACCGCCCTCCTCGCAATGCTCCTTGATCAGCTCGCGCGGTGCCGGCCAGTCGAACGGCGCCTTCTCCATGTTCAGCGCGCGCCAGTCGCCGTCCTCGCAATCGCGATTGTCGTCCCATTCGGGAAACGTCGTGACCAGCAGGAAATGCGCGCCGCTGGCGCGAAAGTTCGCGACGGCGCGGGCGATATTGCCGAAACTCAAATGCACCAGGCAGTCCCGGCACAGAACGACATCCGCGCGCGGCAGTGCATCGCGCGTGATGTCGGCAACGAGAAACCGGCCGGACAACTCGCCGCCCGCCACGCGCTGGCGATTGGCCGCGATCAGCGACGGAACGATGTCGATGCCGGTGTAGTCGAGATCCAGCCTCACGCGGCCGATCCAGCCCGCGTCCCCGCAGGGCGCATCGAGCAGCGAGCGCGCGCCGAGCCGTTGCAGCAGTGGAGGAAGCACCTCGCGGACCGCTGCGGTCGCGGGGTCCTCCGAGCCGAGGCCCGACACCGAACTAGCCGCGCCCCACAGGTTGGTCTGCTCGATCCGCTCGAACCGCGCGGCGAGGCCGAGGCCCGCGAAATTGTCGCGGTCGGCGGCGAACCGCTCATGGGCGAGCACGGGTGGACGATTGGCGGTCGTCGGGCGGACCTCAAATCAAGATTCCGTCGCGAACACACTAGCAGTTCAACTGCGCGTCCGAAATCGCAGGCCTCGTCCCTCAAGCCGGCTTCTGCCACTCCATGATGTGGAAAAAGGACACCCGGCGATGACGGGCAATTCTGTCGGGATCACCGCCCGTAGGCTGCGGCTCAACGAACAGGCGCAACTGGAGTCCGTGATCGAGCAGCAGCGTCATGTAGGTGGAGAGCGGACGATGCCAGTTCTGGACGCGAATGCCGCGCCATGTCACCCAGGTCGGCCGCTCGTCCATGTAATGATCGATGACGAAGCGCAAGACGCCCTCGCCGTCACGTGTCCAGCCCTCGGACGGACCGGCGGTGTTGAAGCTGGTCAGGTTGGCGAACAAGAGCGTACCGCCCGGCCGCAGCGCCGCCACCATCCTCGCGACAGATCCAGCGAGATCGGGCATGTCTATCAAACTGAGATAGCTGACGACCAGATCGAACTCCGCGCCGAAATCCATCGTCTCGGCTCGGCCGAGCCGATAGTCGCCCTGCGGGTCTAACTCCATGGCACGCGCGAGCAGCGCTTCGGTTGGATCGACGCCAGTGGTGCGGATACCGGCGCGCTGCATGATGCGACAGAAGCGCCCCTCGCCGCAGCCGACGTCGAGCGCATTGCGGAAGCCTCGCCCTTCGATCCGCGCCCGCATCGGCGCGTCCAGCACGAAGCGTCGGCCATAGTCGCCGTCCTCGCCCTGCTCGACGATCCAGGCGACCGCGGCCGCGGCCCAGCCGTCGCTGACATCCTCGTTCATGGATCGACCTTCCGGAATGCATGTTGGCCGCGCGTGTCGCGGGCGCGGCTACTGACCATAGATTGGATCAGAGTTCAACATGAGGTAGATTGCAGGACCGATGCGCCCCACCGTCAAAGAGAAGGCCAGGATCGCCGCCGGCGCGACGGCGGCCGTCGTCATGACGGCCGTGCTGTTCGCATTCGCAATGGGATTTCTGCTGGCGCGATGAGTGCGCAGCGCGGCGGACGAAGCCGCCGCGCCGGACTCAGGCGGCGCGCACCGTGTGGAGGAATTTCCCGACCTCATCCTTCAGCCGGTTGCTGTCGGTCGCCAGCATCTTGGCGGTGGAAAGCACCTGCGAGGAGGCCGAGCCGGTCTCGGCTGCACCGCGCTGCACGTCGGCGATGTTGGTGGAGACCTGCTGGGTGCCGTGGGCGGCCTGCTGCACGTTGCGCGAGATCTCCTGGGTCGCGGCGCCCTGCTCCTCGACGGCCGCGGCAATGGTCGACGACACTTCCGAGAGCCGCTCGATCGTCGCGGAGATGTCGCGGATCGCGTTGACGGATTCCTGGGTCGCGGTCTGGATACCGGAAATCTGCTGGCTGATCTCGCCGGTCGCTTTCGCGGTCTGCTCGGCCAGCGTCTTCACCTCGGCGGCGACGACGGCGAAGCCGCGGCCGGCCTCGCCGGCACGTGCCGCCTCGATCGTGGCGTTGAGCGCCAGGAGGTTGGTCTGGCCGGCAATGGTGTTGATCAGCTCGACGACGTCGCCGATGCGCGTCGCCGCAACCGAGAGCTCGCTGACGCGCACCGTCGTGGTGCGAGCCTGGGTGACGGCCTCGCCCGCCATCCGCGCCGATTCCTGCACCTGGCGGCTGATCTCGTTGACCGAGGAGGACAGCTCCTCCGTGGCCGTCGCAACCGACTGCACGTTGCTGGTCGCTTCACCCGACGCGACCGCGACGACCGAAGTGAGCTCCTGCGCACGCTGCGCGGTGGTGGCCAACGTCGAGGACGACGCTTCGAGCTCGGTGGACGCCGAGCCCACCGTCTCGATGATCTCGCCGACCGCGCGCTCAAAGCCGTCGGCAAGGTTGACCATGTCGCGCTTACGCTGATCGGCGGCCTGCTTCTCCACTTCAACCTGCGAAGCCTTGAGGCGCTCGACCTCGATCCCGTTGGTCTTGAAGATTTCGACCGTCCTGGCCATGTCGCCGATCTCGTCGCGGCGGTCCTTCTCGGGCACTTCGGTCTTGAGATCGTTGCGGGCAAGGCCCTCCATGGCGAGCTTGAGGCGGGCAATCGGCCGTGACATCGCATTGAGGCCGATGAACAGCGCGATCGCGATACCCATGATCAGGCCGCCGGCGCTGACGCCGATCACCGTCCAGGTCGCGGATCTGGCGTCGCGGTTGATGGCGTCCTTGCTCTTGGCGACCGCCTCTGCGGTCTCGCCCACGAACTTGGCAACGCGCCCCAAGGCCGCATCCATCACCGGATCGCACTCCTTGTGCGCACGCTCGGCCGCCTTGGCATTCTCTTCCGGGCTGCTCGCGAGCGAGCCTGCCTTCAGCACCGGATCGCAGCCGGCGAACACGGCTTTCAATTGGTCGCCGATACTCTTGATCTGGCTCGCGCGCGCGGGATCGTCCTGTTCGGCTGCCTCGAGGTATTGGCGGATCTCGTCGCGGTTCTGGGTCGCGGTCTTGAGGCGGTTGGCGTTGCCCGCCTCCGTCGCCTCGGTGAAGACCGCATAGAGCGCGGCATGATAGGTCTCGGCGCGGCGCTGGGCCCGCGTCAGGTTGAGCGCCGAGGATTGCGCGGCGGAAAGCTCGGCGAAGCCGTCGACAGTTGCCGAGAGTTCGCGCGTGCCGAAGCCGGCGACGGCGACCATGGCAAAGCCCATCACGGCGACGATCAGCGCGACCTTCCACACGATTTTCAGATTGTTCAAAACGCTCATTGCAGCCGCCCCAGTGATTTTCTGCCGATGCATATTCCCAGCACCGTGCATTGGAACCAGCTGACGTTAAGATTTGATGCCAAATGTCCCGGGTAGTCTTACGGAAAACTAACTATTTTGGCTTCCGCCGTAAGCTTCGCGTAAGCTTCGGCCTATTCCGGGGCGCGAGCCGGGCGTGGAATGCCGGAACCGGTCGCCGGTGTCCTCCGTTGTCGGCCCATGCGGATCAGGGAAGAAAACCGAAACATGTTTCTGCTGGCCACCGTGACGCTGTGCTGTAGCGCCTTGGCCGCGGCAATTGCGCTGTTCGAACCGGCTCCGGCAAAGCGGCAGGCTGAAACGGCGGCGATCGACGTGCCCGCTTCGACGCCGGTTCGGGTGGTCGGGGCTCCGTTCCGGCCCAACCTCAATCCGCGGGAGCGCTAGCCCTCACCCCGGCGAGACGTCGGCGCCTTCCTCGGGACGGCGTTTGGCGCGGGCCAACTCCTCAACGAACGCGATCACCTCCGCCCGTTTGTCGGGCGGCAGCGAGAGGAACGCGCGGACGAGCCTCAAGCCCTCGGCTTCGGCTGAATGGTCTGCTTTGGCATCCATTCCCCACTGTCGGGCGGCCGGGAAAAATATGCAATCCCCCACGCAACAGCTTCTTGATTCGGCCGGCCAGCTTTGCTGGAATAGCCCCGACAGGGGTGCACCATGAAGTGGATCACGGAACGCGACGCGCTGATCGCGCAGACAATGGCCTTCGTCCAATCGGTCACCGGCAAAAAGGATGACTTGCATCCACCGGAGATCCCGATGGCGACAGTGGCCGCGTCGGTGCAGATCGTCCCCGCCAACACCGTCGTCGAGACCGAGCCACTTCAGGCCGCTCCGCCGCAGCCCTTGCCTCTCCCGCCGCCGCGGGTGGCGAGCCACGACGTCCGCACCGAGATGCAGGCCCGCATCGCCAATTTCCGCAAGCATCAGGAGCGGTTCGAGCGCGAGCGCGAGGAATATTGCGCGGCCACTTTGACCAAACTGCGCGCCGCCATCCGCGACCCCTCCTCCCGTCCACCGGCTGACAAGTAAAGCCGGATCTCCCGTCGCTGGCCTAAAGCCAGGACCACACCAGCCAGAGATTGGCCGCGCAGGCGCCGAACAGGGCCAGCGTGAGGGGCAGCAGCATGCGCCCGCAAGAGGTTTTCAGGTCCGTCGTCATGGCCGAAAACATCCGCTGATTCCGCCAAACGAGTCCCGGGGATTCTTTTTTTCGGGATTCAGGACTCGTTAAGGACTCAGGACCCGACGACCCCGATCACGGCCGCGTGATCGACCGTCCGACCGGAACCCCTCCCCCGCAAAGTCGTTAATGCGCTTTCCGGGAGCGGGAAGAATGCCCTACGCCCTGTTCTGCAACGACGCCCAGATCAGCAAGGCCTATCCTGACGAGTCCGACGTCTGGAGCCTCGCGCAGCGAAGTGGCCTCGTCGTGGACGTAACCGCGGATGACGACCGCCCCGGGCCACGCCGGGTGCTCGACAACGATTACGAGATCAAGCCGTGCCAGGCCGCACAGGGCGAGGACCCCGCGAGGAACAAGGCGGAGGCCGATCGCCAGGCGAGGATGGAGCTCGAGCTGAATTCGTAAAGACGGATCGAAGCTGGGAAGCCGGAGCTCAGGAAAGCTCAGGGCGTCGCGGTGGCCAGCGAGGCCTGCTCGCCCGCCAGAGCCACGCAGGCCTTCCGGCGATGCAGCCCGCGGATCGCGCCGGTGACCTTCAGCACCTTGCCGGAGGAGCACGAGGCGTCCTTGACGAAGGCCACCTCATAGGGTGCCAGCATCAGAGGCTCGGATTTGAGGATTGTTTGGGCAGCGCACGGCAAACTGACGAAGCACGAGAGCACCACAGCCGACACCAAGATACGCATGTCCGTCGTCCCACCAGCCCGGTAATTCTCATATAACGCGTTCCGGCGCGCGAGTTCCGTAAGCTGCAAAAATTATTTTTGCTTTACCCGAGCTCCATGACGCGCGTGAGAAAGCGCGCGCCAAAACGTTTGCTTGCAAATGACGCGCCAGATGGTTGACGCAATGCAAACGACAGGAGGTGGCAACCGGAGCCCGGCAAACGAAAGGCCGGCGGGAGCCGGCCTTTCGTCAGATCGTGGTTGTTGGTGGCGCGTCAGTAGCGCGAGGCTGCCGGACCGCCCCAGCCAAAGCGGTAGTTCACGCCGACCTTGACGGTATGCTCGTCCTCCCGGCCGCGGACGCCGACAACGTCGACCGGACCGGAGGTGATCGTCGTGCTGCCGAAGTTGTAATACTGGTACTCGGCCTTGGCGGACCAGTTCGGCGCGAACATGTATTCGAGGCCAGCGCCAACGGTATAGCCATCCTTGCTGTTGCCGGTGGCGGTGAAGGGCTGCGGCACCCCGGCAATATTGACGCCGAGGCCGCCATTGCGCCAGGCATAACCGCCCTTGGCGTAAAGCAGCGCCGGACCCCAGGTGTAGCCGATGCGGCCGGTCACCGAGCCGAGCTGGTCGGTATTGGAGGTCACCTGCGTGCCCAGCGGGAACGTGGCACCGCCGTTGTTGGTCGGCAGCCAGGAGTACTGGGCCTCGACACCCATGACCCAATTGGGCGCGAACTGGTAGTCGAAGCCGCCCTGGACACCGCCGAGGAAGCGCGCGTCGCTCGACTGGAAGCTGCTGTCGCCCGCAAAGGCGCCGCCGACATGGCCGCCGATGTAGAAGCCGGTCCAATTGTAGATCACCTGCGGCGGCGTGTAGGCCGGAGCCTTGGTGTAGGTGCGCGCCTGCATGTCGGCTGCTGCAGCCGGCGCGGCCAGCGCAAGCAGGGCAACTGCACCCAGCAAAATCCTTTTCATGATCATCCCCGTTCTTTCAAATTCGACACTCAGGAAACAACGTGGCGTGAATTGGGTTGCTTCGAGGCGATGCCGGAACGTTGATCGTTCGTGACTGTGACGGAGCGGCAACAACGCGATTTTGTTCCGTCCCGCAGGCGCGTGCCGACGGTTTTTTTCCGTCGGAAGCAGAACCCGCCGTAACGATTAGTCGCAACGCAAAACCACTCCGTTCAAAGCTCCCCGAAATGTGATCCGGCAGCTCCGGCGGGCTCTGTCCTATCACCAAGCGATGAAGGTGGGCTTTGCGCTACCGCGTCATCTTTTCAAGTTCCGGAAAGGGTACGTAAACCGCGCCCGCGCACAGCTCGCTGGCACGATCAACGACGCGGTCCGCCCGGCCGTTGACGAAGATCACGGCGCGCTCCCTCATGGCCTTGTAGGTGCCGTCGGTCTCGCGTGGGGTGAAGTGCAGGCAGCTGACATAGAACTGCCGGCCTCCGACCTCGCGCTGCACCGGCTCAGCCATGCTGGCGTCACGCACGCCGACAGGATTGTTCAAATAGCTGCGCATCAAGGCCAGCGTGTCGCCACGGAAATTATCCGGGAACGGTTGTGGACCTCCGGCCTGAATCCCGTCCATCAGAGTTGGACGGTCACCATCGCTGCCGAAACATCCCGTGAGCGCCAGCGGCAGTGCCAGCATCAACGCCAAGCTCACTGCGCGTTCCGCTAGTCGCCGCACCGCTTACGCTCTCCGCTCGATCAGTCTCGGAGACGTTCCAGCCCCAAGGTTGCAATGATGCATGTCTACAGGTGTTTTGCCCGACGAGTCAAACGGCTTCGTAAAATCCGCAGATGAGCCACCCGTCAAACCATTGATTTATCTACGACCCGCTACTGTGCATGGGGTTGTTTTCGAGGTTTTGTTTGCGGCCGCCAAACCTGGGACGTTGCTTGCGGGCTTCAGCATGGTGGTACCGGCCCGCCGCCAGCACCTCGAGCTTTCGCCCAAGGCGTGACGAACGGGCCGGTCCTGAATTCCTCACGCGGCGGTTGGGGCAATGCTAGGACGCCGCCGCGCAGGATCAGTCGTTAGCTGCGCTTCTCCATCGTCGCCGGCTTGGTCACGTCCGGCTGCGTCTTCAGCGACTTCTTCGCTGAGAGATGCTTGTGGTGGTGGCGATGCGTGCGCACGGTCTTGTGCTCGTCGGGAGTGACCGCGGCGTTGGCGTTCATCGCCTTCGACTTGGTGTCCACCTTGGCGTCCGCCTTGACGTCCGAAGCCTTGACGACTGAAGCCTTGACGTCTGAAGTCTTGACGTCCGAAGCCTTGGCACCGGCCTTGAGGCCGGCATCCGGTTTCGCGGCGGTGGTCGACACCTTGGTCTGGCTCTGGTCTGCCTTGATCACCGGCGTGGTCGTGGTGGTCTTGCCGGCCTCGGCTGCGAAGGCCGGGGCTGCGATCACGGAAGCTGCGAGCAAGGCTGCGGAAATGGTCTTCAACATGGTTGGTCTCCTCTTGGAAGGATCTTGAGGCGGGCGCCCTCTCGCCAACCCTTTGATCGTAGGTTGGAGCCTAGGGGGCACGCACTGAACCCAATCTGAAGCCCGCAGCAGGCTTCCGTTCATCTGGATGACAAGTTTGTCATCCGCCCGCAGGGCGAATAGGCCAGGATGCCGGGAATGTTTTTGCCTGATGGGTGTTCCGGTCTTTGGGCAATCGTGTAGGATCGCCACGTTCCATACCGGAGAACTTAGATGCGCAAACTCTCAACGCTTCTTGTGCCGGGACTTGTCGCCATGACATTGGCGGCCGGGCCGGCTCTGACCAGCGCTTATGCCGCAGGTGGCGACACCCCCTCGTCGCCGCCATCGTCGGACACCTCGACCAAGAAGGGCAAGAAGAAGAGCTCCTCCATCAGCGATCCGAAATTCCTTGCTGCCTATCGCACCGCCTACACCACGATCTATGACAATCACGACTACACCGGCGCGATCGGCCAGCTGAAGTCGCTCAAGCGCGACGACGTCGCCGACGTCGCCAATCTGATCGGCTACTCCTATCGTAAGCTCGGCGATTACCAGTCGTCGAAGATCTATTACGAGCTGGCACTGAAGGACGATCCGAACCACGTCCGCACCTGGCAGTATTACGGCCTCTGGCAGCTCGAACAGGGCAATCGCGAGCAGGCGCAGTATCACCTGAACAAGCTCGCCTCGCTCGCCGGCACCGACAGCTCCGAGTATCGCTCGCTCGCCGCCGCGCTCGACAAGCCGACCGGGGCGACCCTCGTCTATTAAACGCATCGCATCTGCGCACGAGGCGAACGGGCACAACCGCAGGGTTGTGCCCGTTCTGCGTTCTCGGCTAGCTTGCCCACCAAACCTCCCCTCGCAAACCGGTGCGCAATGGACAATTGGCTGCGATCCGCGATCGACTACATCGGCTTCTGGATCGAATTCCAGCACACCACAATCCAGCAGCCCGGCGTCGTCATCGCATTCGCCCATCGCGGCGAAATCGTCGCCGAGCACGCGTTCGGCCTCGCCAATCTCGACACCGGCGAGAAGCTCACCCCGCGCCACCGTTTCCGCATCGCCTCGCACTCGAAGAGCTTTACCTCGGCCGGCATCATGAAGCTGCGCGAGCAGCGCAAGCTCCGGCTCGACGATCCCATTGGCCAATATGTCGGAGGCCTGCATCCGCGCGTCGCGGAAACGACGATTGCGCAAGTGCTGTCGCACAGCGCGGGACTGACGCGCGACGGCGCCGATTCCGGTCAGTTCATCGACAGCCGTCCCTATCTCGACGCGAGCGAGCTGCTCGCGGAATTGAAGCTGCCGACCGTAATCGAGCCGGGCACACGCTTCAAATATTCCAATCACGGCTTTGGGCTGATTGGTCTCATCATCGAGGCCGTGACGAAGGAGCCCTACCGGGTTTGGATGAAGCGCGAGATCATCGAACCTGCGGGCCTGCGCGAGACCGAGCCGGACGCGCCGCTTCCCAAGGGGGCGCCGTTCGCGCGCGGCCACACACGAAGGGTGCCCTACGGAGAGCGATGCGTGATCCCCGGCGACAATCCCACCCACGCGATGGCTTCCGCCACGGGCTTTGCCGCTACCGCCGCCGACACCGCCCGCTTCTTCGCGCAGCTCGCGCCCAACGCAAGAAAGAGCCTGCTGTCGGTCGCAAGCCGCCGCGAGATGACGCGACATCATTGGCGCATACCGCAGAGTTTCGAGGCCTATTACGGCTTGGGTATCGGCGCCGGCAGGCTCGACGGCTGGGACTGGTTTGGCCACGGCGGCCATTTCCAGGGCTATATCTCGCGGACCTGCGCCATTCCCGCCTGCGAACTCGCGATCAGCATCATCAGCAACTCCATCGACGGCGCAGCGCCGTTCTGGATGGACGGCGCGATGCAGATCCTGCGCGTTTTCCAGACCCGTGGCGCACCCGACCGCCGCGTGAGCGACTGGACCGGCCGCTGGTGGACGATCTGGGGCGCGACCGATCTGGTACCCGTGGGCAACCGCGTGCTGGTCGCCAATCCTCAGTTCAACAACCCGTTCATGGATGCCGGCGAGATCGAGGTCACCGGCCGCGATACCGGCAAGCTCGCCTGGGCCGCCGGCTACTCCAGCCACAGCGAGCCGGTGCGCCGCGTCCGCGACAAGCGCGGCAAGGTTAGTGACGTCTGGATCGCTGGCGCCAACATCAAGCCTGCGGCCGCCGTCGCCCGCGAGATCGCGCGGAGATACAAGCCGCGCAAGCGCCCGCCTACTCCCGAATGAGAGTCTCGACCTCGCTCCGAAGGGCCTGCCGCGAGCCGTCGCGCGAATAGAACATGTGGCCGCCGGGATAGACCACGAACTTGACCCGCTGCGTTGCGAAGGCCGGCAACTGGTCGAGCACCCGCTTCGATCCGAAATAGGGCGTGGCGAGATCGAACAGGCCGTGCGCGACCAGCACGTTCAGCTTCGCATCCGTGGCGAGGATCTGGCGCAGCTCGGAGACCGACTGCGGCGGGTTGATGCCGCGGCCGAAATCCCAGTGGCCTTCGATGGCGCCGTTCAACACCTCGTAGGAGCCATCGGGCCGCCAGTTGAGCTTGTGCGTCAACAGGTCAACCGCAGCACTCGTTAGCGGCGCCTGCAGCGCATCGCCGGAGGGATCACCGAACCGCGAGCTGCTGGAATCCGGATAGGGATCGAAGCCGCGCACCGAGGCGTCGTAGCGCCCCGTCACCTTGCCGTTCTTGCGGTCGAATTCGCGGCGGAATTCGCCGACGTCGAAGCGGCCCGCAAGCCGACGGCTCACCGACTGGTCGATGCCGGTGAGCTCGGCGACCTTGTCGGCAAGACGATTGGTCGCTTCCTTGTCCGCCTCACCCTTGACGAGGTCGGCCAGGAATTCGCCGCGCGCGTAAGCCTCTGCGTCGGCGAGATCGGCGCGTTTGACCGGACCTTTCGCCTCACGCGCCACCGCGACATAGCTCGGCAGCGTCGCGACATATTGCAGGAGGCTGGTGCCGGTGAACTCACGGAAGTCCAGGAGCGGCGACACCAGAATCAATCCCCTGACCCCGACGCCGTGCTGGAGCTGCAACTGGCGCACCACCTTCGGCCCGCGAATGCCGCCATAGCTTTCGCCGGCGACGTATTTCGGCGAGGTCAGCCGGTCGTGCTTCTCGAGCCAGCGGCGGATCACGAGCGCGATCGAATTGACGTCACCATCAACGGAGTAGAACGATTTGCGCGCGTCATCGCCGGTCGCGACGAACCGGCTATAGCCAGTGCTGACGGGATCGATGAAGACGAGATCGGTGAAGTCGAGCCAGGTCTCCGCGTTCGGCTTCACCTCGGGCGAGGCGGACGGCGACAGCGCTTCGCCATCGAGCGGCAGCCGCCAAGGCCCGGCCGCGCCGAACTGGAGCCATGCCGAGGACGCACCGGGCCCGCCGTTGAACAGGAACGTCACGGGGCGCGTCGCACGGTCGGCGCCGTCGAGCTCATAGGACGTATAGGCGATGTCGGCCACAGGCTCGCCCTTGCCGTCGAACACGCGGATCGATCCGGCGGTCGCTGCGAAATTGAGGGTGCGGCCGGGAAGATCGAGCGTCTGCTTCGTGGTCGAATCCGACGGAAGACGGTGCGGCTCGGCGGATGACGATGAATTTTGCGATGCGCCTTGTGCACCGCCGCGTCCGCCCTTCTGTCCGGCTGGTGCCGCCGCCTCGGCGCGCGGCTGCGGCGGATCGTCGGCGCGCGCCAATCCTGCAAGCGCGAAGGCCGACACCGCCAGCACCAGGGTCGCGCGGCGGAGCGCCGGCATATTCGTGGCCATGATCGTTCTCCCTGTCCGGCGACGACCGCCGGTGCGGACCGTAAGGGTAGCGCGGAATTGCGACGGTTTGGGGGATCATGGCTCCGGTGGTGCCTGAAGAGCCCGGTTGGGCACAAACCGACCCGGTTTCGTGCTCAAATCGGAATCGGCAGTTGCCGGTCTGCTGTGAAGGGCGGTCATCCTCGACAATCGGGGGCGAGATCGTTAGACGAGCCCGGCGGAACTTTCTCCAGCCAGCGGCCCTGCCCGGAAGCCATGACCAAGCCAGCGCGATACGACCGGATCGCCTTCGTCGCCAGCCCGAGCAGCGAGGCGCAAGCCGCCTTCGGCCAGCTCACCAGGGACTTCGGCAATTGCGATCCGAAGGACGCCGACATCGTGGTCGCACTCGGCGGCGACGGGCTCATGCTCCAGACGCTTCATCAGCACATGCATACGGGCAAGCCGATCTACGGCATGCACCGCGGCACCGTCGGCTTCCTGATGAACGAGTACTCGACCGTCGATCTTCGAGCCCGTCTCGAGGCGGCGCAGGAATCCGAAATCCACCCCCTCCTGATGCGCGCGACCGACGCCAACGACCGCGTCCACCTGCATCACGCCATCAACGAGGTCGCCCTGTTCCGGCAGACCTACCAGGCCGCGCGCCTGCGGATCCTGATCGACGAGCGCGAGCGCATGTCCGAGCTGATCGCCGACGGCATCATGGTGGCAACGCCGGCCGGCTCGACCGCCTACAATCTGTCCGCCCAGGGACCGATCCTGCCGATCAACGCCGCGCTCCTGGCGCTGACGCCGATCAGCGCCTTCCGCCCGCGACGCTGGCGCGGCGCGCTGCTGCCGAACACGGCTTATGTCGTGATCGAGGTGCTGGAGGGCGACAAGCGCCCCGTGGCGGCGGTCGCCGACCACGACGAGGTCCGCGACGTTCGCCGCGTCGAGGTGCTGTCCGACAGGACCATCTCGATGCGCATGCTGTTCGACCCCGGTCACAGCCTGGAAGAGCGCATTTTGCGCGAGCAGTTCGGCTCCTGAGCCGCCTCGCCGGACTGCCGATCGCAACCCTTCATTAACCCCCGGCGAGATATGGTTAACGAAAGTTGACCGCTCCGGCCCGGGCTCCATGTTCCGCATCGATTTCAACAAGCTGCGTTTCCTCGTCTGCGACGACAATCCGCACATGCGCCGCATCCTGCGGACGCTGCTGCATTCGTTTGGCGCGCGTGAAGTCTACGAGGCCGAGGACGGCGCCACGGCGCTGGAAATGTACAGCCATTACGTGCCCGACATCGTCATCACCGACTGGGCGATGCCGATCTTCGACGGGCTCGAGCTGGCGCAGATGATCCGGCAGCCGGAATCCAAGGGCAATCCCTACGCGCCGATCATCATGCTGACCGGCCATTCCGAGAAGCGCCGCGTCACGGTGGCGCGCGATGCCGGCGTCACCGAATTCCTGGCCAAGCCGATCTCGGCCAAGGGGCTCTACCAGCGCATCCTCAACGTGGTCGCCAGTCCCCGCCCCTTCATCAAAACCAAGACCTATTTCGGCCCGGACCGGCGCCGCAACATCAACTCCGCCTATATGGGCCCCGAGCGCCGCGTCGGCGAAAAGCACGAGGTGCTGCAGCAGCCCTCGCTGCTCGACAAGGCCCGCTCCACCATCTAGCGCAACGTCTCTCACGATCGAGGCCGATATCATGGCGAAGAACAGCGCAAGAGACATCGAGATCAAGGCCTTCGCCACGCATCAAATCATCACGCAGCCCAACCCGCTGCGGTCGGTCCTGCGCCGCGTCGAAGACAAGGACATGGACGATCCGGTCGGCCGCGCCGAACAGGCGCTCGCGGGCCTTGCCGGCGAGTTCAAGGACTGGATGGCGACCGAGATCAACCGGCTGTCGGCGGCCTACGTCGCCATCCGGCACGACGGCTTCACCAAGGACAGGCGCGACGAGTTGTTTCGCGCCGCGCACGACATCAAGGGCGATGCCGCGACTTTCGGCTATCCGGCGGCGGCGGGCGTAGCCGAGAGCCTGTGCCGCGTCATCGAGCACGCGCCCGATCTCGAAAAGGTGCCGGCCGAGCTGTTCACGCACCACATCAACGCCATCCTCGCCATCGTGCACGAGAACACCAAGCTCGACAGCATCAGCGTCTCCGCCGAGCTCAGCCGGCGCCTGCGCAAGGTCGCCGACGATTATCTCGCCGACGCCAACCGCGATCGCCCCGAGCATCTCGAGGTGATCCTGGCGCCGAGCATCGCGCCGGCGGGGTAGCTTCGCCGTTCGCGAGGTGTGGTAGGGTGGGCAAAGCGAAGCGTGCCCACCAGTCGCCATGAATTGTGCGGAGAGACGGTGGGCACGGCGCAATGCGCCTTTGCCCACCCTACGTCGTCTCGTTACGCTGCAATCAGCTCGCCATACACCGGATCAACCATCTCCTCCGCGACCAGCTCGTCGCAGAACAGCCTTGCCTCTTCGCGTGCGGATTCGGTGGCGAAGCGGCGCAGCAGGACCATCAGCGGCTCGGTCGCGCCGCGGTCGGTCTCGCAATGGGTGAGCACGCGCTCGACCATGCGGCGGCGCAGCCTCGCCGCATTGTCATCGCTGTCGACGAAGCCCTGCTCGTGGCAGGCATCGAGCGCGACCTGGAAGGCCGCAAACGTCGCCTCGGGAAGCCCGGCGCGGCGGAGCAGCGCGTGCAGGCTATTGCCGCCGCGATCGTGCAGCAGCGCGGACACGCGCGCCAGCGGCAGCTCGGCGAGCTCAGCCAGCGCCGCATGGAAGAGATCCAGATTGCTCGACAGCAGCGCGCGCAGAATGAGACCCGCGGTGAGCTGGCCGGTGATGCGCAGGTGCCGAACAAGCCCTTCCATGTCTTCGCCGCGCGAGCGCGCCGCGATGTTCATGGTGGAGCGATCGCGGGCCTCGGTCGCGATGCGCTCGGCGCGGTCGGCAGTCAGCCAGTTCCGGGCGACGACGAATTGAGCCAGCGTCTCCGAGAGTTTTGCCACCAGCGCGGCGCGCGTTGCGGACGGCAGATCCTCCAGCACCAGCATCGCCTCGCGGATCGCGGCGAGATGGCCGTGACGCTCGACGATGCGATCCCAGGAGAACGGCGCAAGCTCGGCATGAGGATTTTCGATCAGCTCGAGCGCTGCCGCCGCGCAGCCGACTTCGGCAATGGCGGCGCAGACCGATACCGGCAGCGCGATGCGGCGCGCGACTGCGCACTGCACCTCGTCGTTGCCGGTCGCGACGATGTCGACGAGATCGGCGTCGATCAGCAGCGGAGAATGTTCGAGCACGGGCAACGCGACGGTCGGCTGGTCCCCCGACAGCGCCCGCACGATCGACGCGGGCGCCTCGGTACTGCGCGCAAACGCCTCGGCCATCGCCTGCCGCACCAGCGGCGAGGGATCGTCGAGCAGCATCAGAAGCGCGCCTTCAGCGGCAACACGGTCATCATGGGAAAGGTCTGAGATCAGCCAGGCCCGGGCCAGCGCCCGCGTTGCCTCGGCCCGCTCGCCAGCGGGCGCCGTCCTGATCCAATTGATGAACTGCCGAACAATCATGGTGCTTCCGGCTTACGCAACGAAGACGAAGCGGTGACGGCTTGTCACCTGCAACACAAAATAAACCACGACGCTTAACAAAGCGTTCACCATAACTGGCTGGTTTTATTGACGTTTTGTTAAGGGAACAAAGGCGGCCCGTTCACGCACCGGGACCTGCGCGCAGCGTTCACGCTGCGACGTATCCGAGACACGGGCGCGCGAATTAGCTTGAGAACGTGCCGCTGCGATCGCTGAAGAGATCAAGAGGCTGCGGCGGCCGGACGTCGGGCGTTGCCGACGCGGCCGAGGTCGCGGGTGCGACCGAAGTGAGCGAGGCATTGTTGCCCCACAATTTCTGCACGGTCGTCGAGACCGGCTGGGTGGTGTCGCCGGGCTGATAGATCGAGCGAAACACCGGCGTGCTCGGTGCATTGTCCGCGACCGTCGTCGGCGCCGTCGCGCTGACCGGCGTCACCGCGCGTGTGTTCGGAAAGGACTGGAGATACGCGGCATTGTCGATCAGCGGCGCGGCAGGCTGTACGCCGTTGGCGCTCGCGACCTGCGTGGTCGACGGCGTGCCGCCATACATCGCCATCGCGCTGCGGGTGGTTTTCGAATTTGCCGCGCCGGCGTAGCGTGCATCCAGCACCGAATAGACCTCGGAAACGCTGCGCGCGCGGCCGTCCTTGGCGTAGAAGATAGAGCGATTGGCGGACGCCGCGTTGGGAAACAAACGCGCGCCGACCGCTTGCGGATTGTCCTCGGCATTGGCGATCAGTTTCGCGGCGCCGCCGACGCCCATGAAATGCGCCATGTAGAGTTCGCTGTCGGACGGCCTGCGGCCGAGCAGGCCGGTGAGCTTGAAGCTGTTCGACTGCGTCAGCGCCGCCGCCATGCTGGAGGCGGCCTCCGGATCGTCGCGCAGCTTCATGATCGACCGCTTCATCGCGGGATCATCGACGGTGTAGGTGCCCGACGACGTCCTGGTGATGGCGTCGGAATAATTGCCATAGCCGAGCTGGGTGCCGGCTTCCTTCACCGTGCCGAGCCAGGTCTGGTCGATGAACTGGTAGAGCCCGTGCGCGGATGACGTAGTCGCCGCCGCCGTGGGATCGAAATCCGATTCCATCTTGGCGGTGGTCAGCATGTACTGGAAGCTGATGCCGGTCCGGTTGGAGACCTGATTGATCGCACCGGCGACGCGTGCCCGCGACGGATCGAGAACCGCCGTCTGAGAGGCACTGGAGTTGTCGACCGACATAATGAAGTGCCCGCACCGCACGGCGTTGAGTGGCGCCGGCAATTCGGCGCCCTGTCGTCTCACCGTGGGACAGGTATGGTTAATGCGGGGTTAATTCGGCCGTCAGCCCTACCCTCAATGACGGCAGGATTATTTCTTGTACACCGCGTCCGGATCGAACAGCCTGTCCGCATCGACAAAGACGAGCCTGGCGCCGCCGCCTTCGGCCTCGACCTTGCGGTAGAAGCAGGACCGGCGGCCGGTGTGACACGCCGCGCCGATCTGCTCGACACGGAGCCAGACCGCATCCTGATCGCAATCGGTGCGGATCTCGACCACGCGCTGGGTCTGACCTGAGGTCTCACCTTTTCGCCACAAGGCATTGCGCGAGCGGCTGAAGTACCAGGCCTCGCCGGTCGCGATGGTCTTGCGCAGCGCCTCGTCATTCATGTGCGCGACCATCAGCACGTCGCCAGTGGCGACGTCGGTCGCGACGACGGTCACGAGGCCGGCCGCGTCGAACCTGGGAAGGAAGGCGAGACCTTCCTCGGTTTCATGGGAGTGAGCAGACACAACGCCCTCGCCGGTCTATTCGCGAGGTCAGCGCTGCAGACCTCGCACCAGGGACAGAAAACGAGCCTGCTCCGCCGGATTGTCGCGGAACATGCCGGTGAAGCGGCTGGTGAAGGTGGAGGCGCCATGCTTGGCGACGCCGCGCACCGACATGCAGGTATGCTCGGCCTCGATCAGCACGGCGACGCCGCGCGGCTTGAGGATCTCGTCGATCGCCGCCGCGATCTGCGCGGTCATGTGCTCCTGGGTCTGGAGCCTGCGGGCGAAGATGTCGGTGAGGCGCGCAAGCTTCGACAGCCCGACCACGCGTTCCACCGGCGTGTAGGCGATGTGCGCCTTGCCGTAGAACGGCATCATGTGATGCTCGCATTGCGAGGTGAACTCGATGTCGCGCACAAGCACGAAATCATCATAGCCGGCGGTCTCGCCGAAGGTGCGATCGAGCACTTCGGCCGGGCACTGGTGATAGCCCTGATAGAGTTCGTCGAAAGCCTCGACCACGCGGCGCGGCGTGTCGAGCAGGCCCTCGCGGTTGGTGTTCTCGCCGATATAGGCGAGCAGCGTCTTCACTGCCTGCTCGGCCTCGGCGCGCGCGGGGCGCGGCTGGTCGGCCCGGACGGCGGCGGCGAGGAATTCGGAAGGATCAAGCTCCGCCGGACGGCTCTCGGGCTGCCGGTCGGAGGGCTTGTTGGGGCGGATGGATTTGATGGTAGCGTCCATGTCGACTCCGTTCGACGGCCTTGCGGCCGGAGTGTCACCGGCAGACGGGGCGGCGAACCGCCGGACGCCTGAGAGAACAGTTTCGGCGAAAAAATCTGCAAGCTGTAACGCCGGCAGCAGGGTTCTGCATCACACCACTGCTGCAGCGCTGGACTGTTTTTCCGCCAGTTCCGACCCTATATAAGGCCGTGGACGGCGCACGCCAAGGCCGATCCTGCTGGACTCCATCACATGCTGAACGACATTTATAACAAGCGGATCATCGAACTGGCCGGGAATATTCCGCGGCTCGGGCGGTTGCCGGATCCCGATGCCACCGCCACCGCCCATTCCAAGCTGTGCGGCTCGACCGTCAAGGTCGACCTCAAGATGGAGGGCGAGAAGGTCACTGACTTTGCCCACGACGTGAAGGCCTGCGCGCTGGGACAGGCTTCTTCATCCATCATGGCAAGTCAGATCGTCGGATCGACTGCGAGCGAACTCCGTGAGTTACGCGAAACTGTTCGCAAGATGCTGAAGGAGAACGGCACGCCTCCTGAAGGCAAATGGGAAGAGATCAAGTTCCTCGAGCCGGTCCGCGACTACAAGGCGCGCCACGCCTCGACGCTCCTGACCTTCGATGCCGTGGTCGATGCCATCGGCCAGATCGAGGCGAAGGCGAAGCAGCCGGCTGCGGCGCAAGGCTGATTCCGGCGGAGGTTGATCCCGGGCTCGTCGCTGGGCCCGGATATAGATCAGAGATTCCGAGGCTACTTCTGCGATGCCGCGACCGGCGTGGCCACGCGGCCCGTCGGCACCAGGGCTTCCGCCGTCTTGGTCGACTTGGCAGGCTGCTCCGGTTCCGCACCGAACCTCGCCTGGGTCTTCGGTGCAAGCTCCGCCATTGCCGGCGCGGAGATATCGACATGCGGCAACACGTCGGCCACGAGATCCGTCGTCACGAGATTGGTAAGCTTGAGCTCGCCCGCATCGAGCTCGTGCAAATCTTCCCACGGCGGGACGCTGAGCGCGAGCGACAGCAGGTCGCCGGCACCGCCCATGTCGAACGTGTATTTGGCGAGCCGGCCGATATCGCGCTCCACGATCATCAGGTCCTGCGCGCTGTAGCTCGCGGCCTTGGCATCGTCGGCGCGATCACCCATCCAAATCTGATGGACCCGCACATGGGCCGCTTCCGGCACGTAGCGCTTCTTGCCCGCCAGCAGCAGGAACACGCACATGGATTCGCAATAGGCCTCGGGCGCGACCGCCGGCCGAACCGTCTGCCCGCCGCGGGTCTGAACGCTGATACCGACCGTGGTCAAAAGTCCGAGATTGCGAAAGCGCCGGCCGAGCGTGATCGCGTCGTTGACGGAACCGCCACTGGAATCGAGCACCACGGTGGCGCCGCCGAGCTGGCGTCCGCGGGAAAATTCTTCGAAGTCCCGGGGCGTATCGGCGGTGATGATACCCACCGCACTGACCCACCCGCGGCAATTCGGTTCGCAGGCGACCCAATTGAACTTCATCGGCAGCTTGCGTTCTTCGAGGGCAGCACCGGCCCGAGCCGACGACCCGAGCGTCGCGACGGCGCCAGCCAGCACGACCCCACAAGCGGCGGTTCCTACCAGCAACCAGCCGCGAAGATTGAGCGCCTTCAGAAGTTTCAAACTGGTCCCTTCCCCAAGCCCAAAGCAATAAGCCAAAGCCGATTCAGGCAAGCCCCGTTCTGACGTTCCATGAGTCTCACATGGGCGTCACAAAAATGGTATCCGGGGGAATACAGATCGTCCATAGGTACTTGCTGCACTGCTCCCAAAAAGCACGCAAAATATGGCGTGCAAACAACAGCTTACAGTTCCCTGCATCGGAACCACGCAAAACCTCGCCCACGATCTCTGCAAAGCGCCCATGAAGCAATCAGCCTGCGAGCACTGTTCCAATTCCGTCGCGGGCGCGCTCCGGCTTCCGCGCAGATTCGGCCGCGCGCTGATCTGGATCTACCGCCACACGCTCTCGCCCTTGGTTGGCTACAATTGCCGGCACCTGCCGACCTGCTCCGCCTATGGCGACGAGGCGATCGAAAGGTTCGGGCTGTGGGCCGGCGGCTGGATGACGCTGGCGCGCCTGCTCCGTTGCAATCCCTTCGGCACCTCGGGCATCGACAACGTGCCCCTCACCGCGCCACAGGGCGCGCGCTGGTACTCGCCCTGGCGCTACGGCCGCTGGCGCGGTGTCAATGCATCCTAAGCACGGCGCGGCGCCTCACGCGTCGCTACCTTGAGTGGAACCGAAATTCTCCCCTCGCGTTGATGTGATGCTCCCGCGGGAGGAAAAACAATGCGCTGGAAAATCAGCCCTCATTTTCACTTCAGGTCTGGACCGGATTCGCGGATTGGTTCGCGAGGCCACGATCCCAGAACCCTCGACATGCTCGCCATCATTGTCCTCTTGATGCTCGCGGTCGGCTCCGGCTGGTATCTGGCCACGAGCACTGCCACGCCGCCCAGTACGACGGCGTTCATCGTGCCGAGCCAGAGCGTGCACTGGTAGAGCTAGACTTTAGAGGTCCAGCACCAGCCGGTCGGCATCCGATCCGGCGACGCAGATCATGAGAAAGCGTTCGCGCTCATACGGCGACAAGACGCGGTCGCGGTGCACGGGCTTGCCCTCGATCCAGCCGACCCTACAGGCGCCACAGATACCGCCGCAGCAGGACGTCGATATATCGATTCCTCCTTCCTGCAAGGCCGCCAGCATGGTCTGGCCGGCGCGAACCGGGATTTCGGTCCCCGTACGCGCCAGCAACAGCGTGAAGGGCTTTGCGTCAGGGTCGATCACCGGTGGCGGCGCGACGAAACGCTCGATGTGAACATTGGCTGCGGGCCAGGCTGCGGTCAGGCGCTCGAACTCGTCGGTCATGCCTTCCGGCCCGCAGCAGGCGACCATCGTCTGCCCCCCAACTTCGCCGACCAGCGAAGCGAGATTCGGACGCCCGGCGCAGGACGTGCGGTGCACGACGACACGCCCCTCATCGATCAGCGGCGCGAGGTGTGCGGCAAGCGGCACCTCCTCGCGCACGATGAGGTGCAGCACAAAGCCTGTATTGCCAATCTGCAGGAGGTGACGGGCCATCGACAAGAACGGCGTTACACCGATGCCACCGGCGACGAACACATGATGCGCAATGTCCGCACCCGGCTCCAGCCCGCCGCGCGGCAGTGACACGCCGATGACGTCGCCTATGCCAACCTCGTCGTGAAGCGCGCGCGAACCGCCGCGCCCATCGGCCTCGCGTTTGACCGCGATGACGTAACGCGAGTTGTCGGCGGGCTCGTTGCACAGCGAATAGGTCCGCACGAGACCGTTCGGCAGATGCAGGTCGATGTGGGCGCCGGGCTTGAACGGCGGCAGGTCCCAACGGTCGGGATCGGCCAACGTGAACACCTTGATCCCCGCACCGGCCTCTTCGATGCCGGCGACAACCGTCTTGATCGTCGTTATCGGCCGTGCGCTCATGCCATGTTCCGCACGGTGTCGCCGACCCTGACGATGCCGCCTTGCAATATCCTGCAGTTGAGGCCCGAGCGGTTGATGAGCGGATCGAAGATCGCCTTGCCGGTGATCTCCTCGATATGCCGGCATGGGATCGATAATCGGGTTGCTTCCAGCAAGGTCTCACCTAACCAGAAGCGGCGGCCGACCAGATGGTTCAACGGCACGCCCTCGACCGTCACGTTGCGGCGATGCTCCTCGGGACTGAGTTCGATTCCCGCGTCGCGCTTGAGCGCAACCAAGGTTTCGAGCTCGAACAAGGTGACCTGCCGGCCCTCTTCGGGCTTGTGCGAATAAAATCCTTCCTCGCGCCCGATCATGTAGCGGTCGCCTTCTATCCCTTGGCCGGCGACGAGAACGAGCTGCTCCATCGCGCGCATTGGCAGGAACGCGCGTGGAGCGAGATGGAGGAAGCGGACCAAGCCAGTCCAGCCGAGGCGTGCTGTGCTATCGGCCGAGCCGGCGCCTATCTCATCGAGCATGACAAAATCCTTGTGAGAAGCGATGGCGCGCCGCCGGCAGCGGCGCGCCGCGGGATCAGGTCAGTTCCTTGTTCGCCATTTCCGGCGCGAACGTGGTCGCGGTCGCCGTGATGGCGGCGCAGCCAATCAGCAGCAGCGAAACCGGCCAGGTGGCGCCGCCACTCCAGCCCATCAGAGCCGCCGCAATCAGCGGCGTCAATCCGCCACTGATGGCGGCCCCGACCTGGAACCCGAGCGAGGCGCCGCTATAGCGCAGCCGCGCGGAAAACAGCTCGGAGTACCAGGGCGCGCCGATGCCGAACATCACCATCTGCCCGAAAGTAATCGCCACCACGATGGTCCAGATGACGATGGTGGGATCGCGGGTGTTGAGCAGCCAGAACAGCGGAAAGGCAAACAGCGCCGAAAACAGACAGCTTGCATAGAACATCTTTTTGCGCCCGACGATGTCGGACAGCCAACCGAACAGCGGAATGGCGAGCAGCGCGACCAGCGATGCCGCGAAGGCGCCGTTCAACACCACCGTACGCGATAAGCCAAGATTCGCGGTGGCGTAGGACATCACGAACACGCCGCCGATGCTGGCATAGGCGATCTCCGAGATCTTCAGTCCGACCGCGGTAAAGAAAGGACGGCGGTGATGCCTGAAGATCTCGACCAGCGGCAGACTTGCGACCTCCTTTTTGGCCTGGACCTGGCGGAAGGCCACGGTCTCTTCCATGTTGAGGCGGATGTAGAGACCGACGCCGACCAGCAAGATCGAGATCAGGAACGGAATGCGCCAGCCATAGGACATGAACTCACTTTCTGGCAGGCTCGCCACCAGCGCAAACATGCCGATCGCGGCGAGATTGCCGATGGGATTGCCGACCTGCACCATGCTGCCGAGCAGGCCGCGGCGGTGCGTCGGACAATTCTCCACCACCATCAGCACCGCACCACCCCATTCGCCGCCGAGGCCAATGCCCTGGAGGAATCGCAGGCCGATCAAGAGCAGCGGCGCGGCGATCCCGATCTGCTGATAGGTCGGAAGCAAGCCGATCAGAAAGGTGCCGATGCCCATCACCATGATCGTGATCGCGAGCATCGCCTTGCGGCCCACCCTGTCGCCGTAGTGACCGAAGATCGCGGCGCCAAGCGGTCGCGCCAGAAAGCCGACCGCATAAGTGCCGAAGGCCGCGATCGTGGCGAGCGCGGGGTTGCCGGCAGCGAAGAAGACCTTGTTGAAGACCAGCGCGGTCGCCGTGCCGTAGATGAGGAAGTCGTACCATTCGACCGCGGTGCCGATCACGCTCGACCACACGATCCGCCGCAAGCTCGCCGCCTCGTCCGGGGCTACGTTCAGGGTTACGTCGTCTGCTACGGTCATCGATGTCTCCAAAAAGTACCGGCGCCAGGGAAAGCAGTTGGTTCTGTCCGCGGAGCCCATCGGCAGCCGGACGGTAAAAATCGATCATGTTTACTGTTGGAAATCAACGGTGCGGAACGCGGCAAATGCCGTCCGGAGCGGCAAAGCACGCTTATTGCCCTTTAATTGAGCTGATTTAGGCGATAAACCAGAGTCTTTGCTTACAATATCTGCGACCTTGCTCTAAATTTCTGCACATATGTTTTCCTTTGGAATACAGCCGGCGCGTACACGGAAGGGACAGCGCGCACCCGCCGGACTGGCAGTCGAGCGGCATCTGTTGCAAAAGAGACGTCAGCAATTCGGGAGACTCATGCGTGCTTGACGTCAGCAAAGCGGCAGCCGTCGGGGCCAACATTCGCCAGGCGCGCATCGCCAAGGGCCTGACACTGGACCAGCTTGCCAAACAGAGTGATCTCACGCGCGGCTATATCTCGCTGGTCGAGCGCAACCTGAAGATCCCTTCGCTCGCCGCCCTGCTACGGATGGCAGCCGCGCTCGAGGTCAACGTCGCGACCTTCTTCGACCCGAACGCCGAGCCCGCGCCGCGCTACACGCTGTTCCGCCGTGAAGGCGGCAGCGTGCCGCTGTTTCAGGACACCTTTGGCGTAGTGCCACTGGCAACCGGCCGCACCCGCAAGATGATGGAGCCGTTCCTCCTGAGCCCGCCGCACAAGTCGGCGACGCGCGCCTCGCATGCGGGCGAGGAGTTGCTGTTTGTCATCAACGGCAAGATCGCGATCAAGCTCGACGGCGAAGAACTCGTCCTCGGCAAGGGCGATTGCCTATATTTTTCAGGCGAGACACCGCACGAGGTCAGGAGCCTCGGCCGACAGAAGGCGGAGGTCCTGGTTGTGGTCGCCCAGAGCCCGGCGGCGTAACGCCGGCCGAGCACCAGGTTTAGCGGGACCAGAAAAAGCGCCCGGGTGGCGGCGGGACCGGCTCGGGCGGACGTGGCCGCTTCGGACGCGGTGGTTTCGGCGAGGGCTCGGCGGACGAGGTGGTCTCCGCGCCGGGCGCTGTCTCGCTTGCCGGCACCTTCACCGCCAGCAGCAAGTTCGATTCGTGCATCCGCCAGCGGTAGCCGACGCCGAAATCGATCGGCTGGGCGCGCGTGAACAGCGCGGCGTAGCGTTCCTGGTAGCGGCCGGGAAATTCGCTGATGGGTCCGAGATAGCGGCCGAACGGGAAGAAGCGCCATTGCCGCGAATTGTAGCTCGAAAGCGGAATGCCGGAATCGTCCTGGACGATGGTCGCGCTGTTGGCGAGCAACCAGTCGCGCGCGACGGTGAAATTGCCGGAGTGCAGCAGATAAGACGCGCTCTTGATCAGGCTGTTGCCGGGGCCGAGCGTCTCGCAGAACTTCAGGAAGCCGGCTGCGCGTGCACCTGAATTGGAGAGATCGGTCGAGAAATAATACAGCGTGCGCGCCTCGCCGTCGGGGCCTGCAAAGGTGATGCGGGCGCCGCGCGTCGCGTTCGGTCCGGGGTTGTCGTTGCCGACATGCATCCCGCCCTTGTCGTCGAGTGCAACCATTTCGACATTGCGGATGGTCTTGCCGGAGCGGACGAGGAAGACGTAGAGGATCGGCAAGGTGCCGTTGACCTGGTTGGTGTGCAGGTCGACCTTCATTTGCTTGGTGATGAAGAAGGAAAAACTCAGGATCGAGCCGAGCGAGCGCTCGACATTGTAGAGCGCGGCGCCGACCGAACCGCGTGGCAATCGCGTCAGGTCAGCCACCGCACCGACCGGCTCCAGCGCGCCGAGCACGTAAGTGCTGGCCTTCGAATAGAAGGCGTTGGCGTAGAGGAAGTCGGGGCCGCTGAACAAATAAAACATGGTCGGTCTGGGCGCCGCCAGATTGACGTCGGCCCAGTTGCGGATCTTCGAGAGCTGGCGCTCCTCAAGCTGGGCGAAGGCGCCGTCGAAGAATCTCGCGTGGCGCTGCCAGCCCGGGTCCTTTGTGAGCGGCACCAGCGGCGAATCCGCCGAAGGCTGCATGCCCGCGAGGAAGCGCGCGGTGTCGTCGAAGGTTGCCTCGGCAGCACGTGCGGACGGGACGGCCGCAGCCAGCAAGGCGAGAGCCACGGCCGCAATTCTCATGGGTCGAAACATGTCTATTCGCGATTGTGTGACGTGCCAGCGGCGACCGGCCGCCTGCGGAAAACAGCATAAATCAACAGGCCCGAGAGCATGACGAGCATCCCCGACAGCGATTGCACGAGCCGCTCGGTCAACAAATAGTACATCATGAACCCGGTCACGAGCAGGAAAACGAGCGGCGTGAACGGGTATCCCCAGGCGCGATAGGGCCGCGGCAAATCGGGATCCGTGATGCGCAGCTTGATGACGCCGGCGACCGTGAAGAACGAGCAGAACAGCAGCGCGAACTGGATGAAGTCGAGCACGGCCTCGAAGCTGCGCGTGAACAGCAGCAGATTGGCGACGGCGAGCTGAAACAGGATCGCATAGGCCGGCGCGCCGCGCACCGATCTCTGCGAGAACACGCGCAGCGCCGGAATGTCCTCCCCCATCGTCATCATCACGCGCGGGCCGATCCACATCATCGCGCTGATCGAGGAGATCAGGCCGAAACAGATCATCGCGCCGACGATCCGGCCGCCGAGATTGCCGAAAATCGCGCTGCCGGCGACGCTGGCGACGTCGAGCTGACCCGCGAGCGCGCCGACCGGCGTCGAATGGAGAAACACCGCATTCAGCGCGACGTACAGCACGAGCACGATCAGCGTGCCCGCGAGCAGCGCACGCGGCAGGTCCCGCTGCGGCATGTTCATCTCGCCGATGATGTAGGTTGCGGCATTCCAGCCCGAGAACGAATACATCACGAAGACGAGCCCGATCGCGAAGGGCGCGCTGACGATATGCGCGAGATCGCCCGCCTGCGGCGTGAAGGCGATCGGCTGCGGCACGCCGACAATGAATCCTGCAACCAGGAAGGCAACGATCAGCACGACCTTCAGGATGGTCGAGATCAACTGGAAGGTCGAGGAGTGCCTGACCCCGGTCAGTTGCACGAGCGAGACCAGCCACACCACGGCGATGGCAAGCGGGATCGGCGGCACACCGGGCACGACCGATTTGGCGTATTCGCCGAAGGCCATCGCGGCGAGCGCGACGGGTGCTGCAAAGCCAACGGTCGCCGACACCCAGCCGGCGAGAAAGCCGAAGGCGGGATGATAGGCGCGGCCGAGGAAATTGTACTCGCCGCTCGAGCGCGGAAACATCGCGCCGAGCTCGCTGTAGGAGAATACCCCGCATAGCGCGACGATGCCGCCGACGGTCCACAGCAAGAGGATCGAGAAGCCTGAGGGGATGTCCTTGACCTGGAAGCCGAGGCTGGTGAAGACGCCGACCCCGATCATGTCGGCCACGACGATGGCGGTTGCGACCAGAACGGAGACCCCCGACCCGCGTCCGGTCAGCCGGCCGGTCCAGGGTGCAGTACCCGCATCTGATGCCGTCATCGCCGTCCTCAACCTCAGGCGTCACGCCTCGTGGGAAGCATCGTGCAGCTCGGTCCAGTCAATTCAAGCAGGGTTAACAAGGGTTAAATGAGGCGGGGCCAAATCGGTACTGCAGCACCATTAATGCACCATCCGGGCAATAAAGCTTCGTAAACACCGGGACATCCCGCCTCCCCCCCCCACAATCACGACACGATTGCGTGGTCCCTTCGAGCGTTCCGGATGTGGGGAAGTTTCTCCGGACACTTAACGTCGCCTAAACGCCCGTCGGCTCAATTGCCTTAATGATTGCCGATGGACTTGTGGTCATGACTTGGGGTCATGGGTGAATGGTCGGGGCCGTTCCGAAACCGAGAGCTGACATCCGCGCCGACCGGACCACGTCCGGCGCACGCGGTCGTGCGCTTCGGACCGCTCTGATCTCAGCCTTGGTGCCGTTGTCGCTGACGCTGGTTCAATGCGGCAAGGCGCCCAATCCGGCAGCGCTCGCGGCGAACTCGCAGGCCAATGTCCAAGGCAACGTCCCAGCCAACGTCCAGGTCGTCGCGAAGACAAGCCAGCAAGTCGCAAGCGGCGACACGTTCGAGGATCGCTTCCCGGCCCCCCAGTTCAAGGAGCGCTTCCCATCCGCGAGCGAGGGTTTTCTGCAACGGCAGATGTCCGACTTCTCACCCAAGCGCGCCGTGCAGCAGCAGCCGGAGCAGGCGCCCTACAAGGTCGCTTCGCTCGCGCCGCAGGCCCCCTACCAGCGTCCGCCACGCGAGGACCTGACGACGCTCGTCAGCATGAAATCGTCAGCTTTCCCCTATTTCGGCAACAACCCTGCCTCCGACGCGCCATTCCTCAACATCTCCAAGGGCGACCGCCGCGGCCACCGCAGCTATTCCGGGCGCGTGTTCTGGCAGGACGAGACTTACAACGACAACCGCGTCTTGATGCACGTGCCCGAACATTTCGACGTGCGGAAGCCCGGCGTGATCGTGGTGTTCTTCCACGGCAATGGCGCGACGCTGGAGCGCGACGTGCGCGACCGCCAGCTGGTGCCGCAACAGATCACCGATTCCGGCGCCAATGCCATCCTGCTCGCACCGCAGATGGCGGTCGACGCCGCCGATTCCAGCGCAGGAAAATTCTGGCAGGCCGGCGGCCTCAAGCGCTTCATCGACGAGTCGGCGAACCATCTGGCCCGGCTCACGGGCGATCCCAACAGCGCCCGCGCCTTCGCCAACATGCCGATCGTGATCGTCGGCTACAGCGGCGGCTTCCTGCCGACCGCCTGGAGTCTCGAGGTTGGTGGCATCAGCGACCGCGTCCGCGGCGTCGTGTTGCTCGACGCCGTCTATGGCGAGATGGACAAGTTCGCCTCATGGATCGAGAGCCACCGCTCCGGCTTCTTCGTCAGCTCCTACACCCGCTACACCGCGCGGCGCGACCGCGAACTGATGAGCACGCTGCGGCAGAAGGGCATCACCGTCTCCGAAGACATGGACGGCCCCTTGCGTCCGGGCAGCGTGGTGTTCGTCGAAACCGGGGACGGCATCACCCATCGTGACTATGTCAATCGCGCCTGGACGCAATATCCGCTCAAGGACGTGCTGGTGAAGATGTCAGCGACGCCGGCACTGGCGCTGACGCGCGTCGCAGCTACGGCGTCATCCGCATCGAGTCGCTGATTGGACGTGACTCGCTAAGCCTACGTCTGTCGCTCAGCTCTTTGGCAGCTTCGGAATGCTCTCGGCAAACCCATTGAAGCAGGCCAGCCGCTCGTCCTCTTCCTTGAAGAAACGGCAATCGGCGTAGCCCTTGGCCTTCGCCGGCTTCGGCTTTGGCGCCGGGGGGATCACGGCGTCGTAGCAATTGAGCCGGTCCTTGGTGCCGTCATCGAGGTCGAGGCAAGCCTGGAGCCGCGCCGCGATCGATTGTGGCTTGCCCTTCGGCGCCGCGGCCGGCTTGGCCGCCGCCTCCTTGGTCCCCGCCTTGGTGCCCTTGGGCTTGACTTGCACCAACGGCTTGTCCCCGACCATCGGCGGTGGCTTGTCGGCTTGCGCGAAAGCGGAGGCTGAATAGAGCACCGCGACAACCGCCAGAATCATCCTCATTTCAGTCAACCCTCTTTGGTCCCCATGCCTCGCCTTCTAGCGCTCCCGCGCGCGGTTTGCCAAGCACCTTGCGCACACGGACACGCTTCCGTTCAGGCCGGGGCGGCAGTTGCCGGCTGGGGCCGGGTCAGGACCACCAGGATCAGCGCGACCACGACGAAACCGACCGCGACGAAGCCGAGCGTGTGCAGGAGCCCGCGGGCGAACAACAGTCCACCGACGGCAGAGCCGATCGCCTGGCCGATATAGAGGACGGAGGTGTTGAGTGCGACAGTCGCCGATGCCAGCGATGGTGCGGCCGAGACCAGCCGCACCTGCTGCATCGAATTGGTCGAGGCAAAGCCGAGGCCCCAGATCGCGACCGCACCCGCCATCAACGCGAGCGTACCGGCGCCGAGCGCCCAGCCCGTGATCCCCGCAAGCAGCAGGCAGGTGAACAACAGCGAGGTGCGATAGGGTCCTGATGTGTCGACGATGCGGGTCGCGATGACAACGCCGAGGAAGCCACAGACGCCATAGAGAGCGAACACCAGGCCGATCGCATCGGGCCCTGCGCCGGTCAGCTTGTTGAGCAGCGGCCCCATGAAGGTGAACACCACGAACTGCCCGGACATCTGCAACATCGTGATCGCAAGCAGCAGCAGGATCGTTCTGTTGCGACCGACCGCGCTCCAGGTCTTCAGGTCCACCGGCGCCCCCTTCAAGCCCGCCGGCAGCCGCATCAGCAACAGCAGCAGGCTGACGCAACCGAGCGCGCCGATCCCGCCATAGGCCGCGCGCCAGCCATAGCGGCTGGCGATGAAGGTGATCAGCGGCAGGCCGACGGCGGCAGCGAGCGACCAGCCGAGAAAGATGTAGGCAATCGTGCTGCCGCGACGCTCCACCGGCACGATCAGCGCCGCCGTGCCGGCGGCCTGCGGCGTGTAAAGCGCGCCGACCGCGAGCAGCACCAGGCGGATGACGAGGAGGCTTGCATAGTCGGGCGCAAAGGCCGAAGCGAGGTTGCCAAAGGCGAGCACCGCCAGCGTCGTGGTGAGCAGCGCCCGGCGCTCGATGCGGCTGGTGAGCCAGGCCGTCAGCGGCGAGCCGATGCACAGGATGACAGCCCCGAAGGTGATCAGGAGCGCGGCCGCATGGATGCTGACGTCGAGCCCCGTCGCCAATTCCGGCAGCATGCCGGCCGGTGCCAAGACCGAGCAGCCGGTGACGAGATTGCCGAGCATCAGGGCGGTTGGCGCGAAACGGCCGGCGCGTGCATTTTCCATGCAAACGCATGTAGAACCGCCTTGCGACCAGTTAAAGGGCATTGCCCGGAATAGTTCGTGCAGCGCCCCCGCTTTTGCGCGCCGTTTTCTTGGAAATGCCGGATTGCGCAGGCCGAATCGCCTGATATATCGCTCGTTCCCGCTTACCTGCGCTCGTTCGCAGGAGTGAGCCTCAGGAGACATGCCATGACCGACCAGCCCACGGACCAATCCAAGGACCAATCCAAGTCCGAGCAGCCCAAATCCGAATCCGGCTTTCAGTACAGCCTCAGCAATTTGAGACCCGTGACCCCGCCGGAAAAAATCACCCTCACCTTCCCCGACGGCGCCCGGCGCGAATACGCCAAGAGCATCACCGGCCTTGAACTTGCCAAGGGCATTTCGCCGTCGCTGGCCAAGCGCACGGTCGCGATGGCGCTCGACGGCGTGATCTCCGACCTCGACGATCCCATCGAAGCCGATGCCAGGATCGAGCTGATCAACCGCGACGATCCGCGCGCGCTCGAGCTGATCCGCCATGACTGCGCCCACGTGCTTGCCGAAGCCGTGCAGACGCTGTGGCCGGGCACGCAGGTCACCATCGGCCCCGTGATCGAGAACGGCTTTTATTACGATTTCTTCCGCAACGAGCCGTTCACGCCGGAAGACTTTGCCGCGATCGAGAAAAAGATGCGCGAGCTCATCGCGCGCGACAAGCCTTTTACGAAGGAGGTTTGGGATCGCGAAAAGACCAAACGGGTGTTCCGCGACAAGGGCGAGGCGTTCAAGGTCGAGCTGGTCGACGCCATTCCCGGCAACGAGCCGATCAAAATCTATTACCAGGGCGACTGGTTCGATCTCTGCCGCGGCCCGCACATGACCTCGACCGGCAAGGTCGGCAACGCCTTCAAGCTGATGAAGGTGGCCGGCGCCTATTGGCGCGGCGACAGCAACAACCCGATGCTGACTCGCATCTACGGCACGGCATTCGCCAAGCAGGAGGACCTCGACGCTTATCTGAAGCAGATCGAGGAAGCGGAGAAGCGCGACCATCGTAAGCTCGGACGCGAGCTCGACCTCTTCCACTTCCAGGAGGAAGGCCCGGGCGTCGTGTTCTGGCACGCCAAGGGCTGGACCATCTTCCAGCAGCTGATCGCCTATATGCGGCGACGCCTCGCCGGCGACTACAGCGAGGTCAACGCCCCGCAGATCCTCGACAAGTCGTTGTGGGAGACCTCCGGCCATTGGGGCTGGTACCGCGAAAACATGTTCGCGGCGCAGTCGGCCGGCGAGGAGGCCGAGGACAAGCGCTGGTTCGCGCTGAAGCCGATGAACTGCCCCGGCCACGTGCAGATCTTCAAGCATGGCCTGAAGAGCTACCGCGACCTGCCGCTGCGGCTCGCCGAGTTCGGCGTGGTGCACCGCTACGAACCGTCCGGCGCGATGCACGGATTGATGCGCGTGCGCGGTTTCACCCAGGACGACGCGCACATCTTCTGCATGGAGGATCAGCTCGCCGACGAGTGCCTGAAGATCAACGAGCTGATCCTGTCGACCTACGCCGATTTCGGCTTCACCGGCGATCTCACGGTGAAGCTGTCGACCCGGCCGGAGAAACGCGTCGGCACCGACGCGATGTGGGATCACGCCGAGCGCGTGATGGCGACGGTGCTGCGCGAGATCCAGTCGCAGAACAATCACATCAAGACCGAGATCAATCCGGGCGAAGGCGCCTTCTATGGGCCGAAGTTCGAATATGTGCTGCGCGACGCCATCGGCCGCGACTGGCAGTGCGGCACCACGCAGGTCGACTTCAACCTGCCGGAACGGTTCGGTGCGTTCTACATCGACCACGACAGCGGCAAGAAGCCGCCGGTCATGGTGCACCGCGCGATCTGCGGTTCGATGGAGCGCTTCATCGGCATCCTGATCGAGCACTATGCCGGCAACTTCCCGCTCTGGCTGTCGCCGGTGCAGGTGGTGGTCACCACCATCACGTCGGAAGCCGACGAGTACGCCAAGCAGGTGTTGGAGCAAGTCCGGCGTGCGGGACTTCGGGCCGAGATCGACCTGCGCAACGAAAAGATCAACTACAAGGTCCGCGAGCATTCGCTGGCCAAGATTCCGGCACTGCTCGTGGTCGGCAAGAAAGAGGCCGAGACGCAGTCGGTCTCGATCCGCCGGCTCGGCAGCGACGGTCAGCAAGTGACGACGACGGCGGAGGCCATCGCCGCCCTCGTCGACGAGGCGACCCCGCCGGATGTGAAGCGGAGCCGCGGCGCGGCCTGACATCTGAAATCGGTCTAAACTCGCTTTCGGTTGCGGGCGTGCATTCCTATGTGGGGACTGCACGCCCGACGACCAGCCGAAGAGGAAACCGCAGTGCCCGATGCCATCGAACTCCTGAAGACCCGCCGCTCGGTCAAGCCGCGCGAGATGTCCGGACCCGGCCCCTCCCCGGCCGAGCTCGAGACCATCCTCACCATCGGCGCGCGCGTGCCCGACCATGGCAAGCTCGCGCCCTGGCGCTTCATCATCTTCGAGGGCGATGCGCGCCAGCGCGCCGGCGAGGTGATCGCGAAGGTGTTTGCCCGGAAGAATCCCGGCGCGGCGGCGGCCGATGTCGAGACCGAGCGCAAGCGCCTCACGGATGCGCCGCTGGTGATCGGCATCGTCAGCTTCACCAAGCCGCATCCGAAGGTGCCGGCCTTCGAGCAGGAATTGTCGGCCGGCGCCAGCGTCATGAACATCGTCACGGCCGCGACCGCGCTCGGCTACGGCGCGTGCTGGCTGACCGGCTGGTTCGCGTTCGATCGCGACGTGCTGGATGGCCTCGGCCTCAAACCGGACGAGAAACTCGCCGGCTTCGTCCATATCGGCAAGCCGACCAGGCCGAGCGAGGACCGTCCGCGACCGGTCCTTTCCGAAATCGTGACGCGATTTTAATCGAAGGCGTGTTGACGCCTTCGACGTCTTGAGGAAGCCCGGATGAAGCGTCGTGAATTTCTGGTCGGAGCCGCGCTGCTGGCCGGCACGATGGCGCGGGCCCGCGCCGCCGACATCCCCGCTCCGTCGTCCGAGGGGCTCGACCGCATCACCGCGTACTTTGACAACGAGGTGACGAGCGGCCGGCTGCCGGGCGCCGTGGTCCTGGTCCAGCAGCACGGCAAGCCGGTCTATCTGAAGACTTTCGGCGTGCGCGACACCAGGACGGGCCTCGCGATGACGCCCGATACGATCTTCGCCATCCACTCGATGACCAAGCCGGTCACGTGCCTTGGCGCGATGATGCTGATCGACGAGGGTAAGCTCGCGCTCACCGACCCGGTGTCGAAATACGTTCCCCTCTTTGCCGATACCAAGGTGGGACTTGAGGTCACCAATCCCGACGGCACGTTGCATCTGGATCTCGTGGCGCCGATCCGTCCCGTCAACATCGAGGATCTGCTGCGGCACACCTCCGGCATCAGCTACGACTACATCGGGGGCAAATGGGTCGAGCAGGCCTACAAGGCCGCCAATATCTTCGAAGGTCAATTCGACAACAGGGAATTCGCCCAACGCATCGCGAAGCTGCCGCTGGCGCGGCAGCCGGGGACCCTGTGGCGCTACGGTCATTCCACCGACGTGCTCGGCAGCGTCATCGAGATCATCTCGGGCCAGACGCTGTACGCATTCCTCAAGCAGCGCATCTTCGATCCGCTCGGCATGAGCAGCACCAAGTTCGCGCTGGCGACCGAGGACGAGCTCGCGCGGATGGCGCGGCCGCTGCCGAACGACAACATCCTGCTCGCCGCCGAGCGCGAGCGCCTCGACCATCCCGAATGGCAGTCCGGCGGCGGCGGGCTGCTCTCGACCATCACCGACTATCAGCGCTTCGCGCAGATGCTGCTCAATGGCGGCGAGTTCGACGGCAAACGCTATCTGAGCCCCGCCGCGTTCAAGGCCATGACGACCGATCACGTCGGGCCGGGCTCGGGCGTCGGACGCGATTACTTCTATTTTCCGGGCGACGGCTTCGGCTATGGCTATGGCCTCGCGGTGCGGACCGATCCCGGCAACGCCAGACCGCCGCCGCCGGGCTCGCTCGGCGAGTTGAAATGGGACAGTGGCAGCGGCACCTATTTCGGCGTCGATCCCAAGCTCGACATGGTCTACCTGCTGATGCAGCAGACCCAGAACGAACGCAGCCGCATCACGCCCGCCTTCAAAGCGCTGGTCTATGATTGTTATCCGTCCGAGTTACGCCGCCCGTGAAGCACGCTGGCCGAAATCGGCGAGCAGCTTTGCGATCTCGGCCGCGGGCCGCGCAGCGCTGAACAAGAAGCCCTGCACTTCGTTGCAGCCTTCGGCGCGCAACCACGCGAGCTGATCCTCGGTCTCGACGCCTTCCGCGGTCGTGGTGATGTTGAGGCTGCGGCCAAGCCCCGAGATCGCGCGAACGATCGCGACGCAATCGGGCCGCCCTGCCAGATCCTTGACGAAGGAGCGGTCGATCTTGATCTTGTCGAAGGGGAAGCTGCGGAGATAGCTGAGGCTGGAATAGCCGGTGCCGAAATCATCCATGGAGATGCTGACGCCGAGCTCGCGCAACTGATGCAGGATGGCGAGATTGGCGTCGGTCTCGGCCAGGAAGATCGACTCAGTGATCTCCAGCTCGAGCCGCTTCGGCGACAGGCCGGACTGCGCCAGTGCCGAGATCACGACCTGAACCAGATTGCGGCTTCGGAACTGCGCCGGCGACAGATTGACCGCGACCTTGACGTCGACGGGCCATTTCACCGCCTCGGAGCAAGCTACGCGCAGCACCCACTCACCAAGCTGGGTGATCAGGCCGATGTCCTCGGCGACCGGAATGAACTCCGCCGGCGAGATCATGCCCTTGTCGGGGTGATGCCAGCGCAGCAGCGACTCGAAGCCGGAGATGCGGTCGGAGGCGATCGAGACCAGCGGCTGGTAGTGCAGCTCGAACTCGCCATTGGCAAACGCGCGGCGCAGATCGAGCTCCATGTCACGGCGCTTCTGCGCCTGCAGATCCATCTCGCGCTCGAAGAAATGATGCACGCCGCCGCCGTCGGATTTCGCCCGGTACAGCGCCATATCGGCGTTGCGCATCAACTCTTCCGACGTCGTACCGTCGCCCGGCGATAGCGCGATGCCGATGCTGGCGCCGATCACCATCTCCTGACCCTCGATCTCGTAGGGCGCCTTCAGCAGGTCGATCAGCAAGCCCGCGCAGGCGCTGGCCTCGTTGGGCGTGACGTCGGCCGCCAGGATCACCGCGAACTCGTCACCGCCGAGCCGGGCCGCGAGATTGGCGCCGCGGACCGCGGTGCTCAGACGGGTGGCAACCTCCTTCAACAGGCGGTCGCCCACCGGATGGCCGAAGGAATCGTTGACGTTCTTGAACAGGTCGAGGTCGAGGTAGAGCACGCCGACCCGCTTTCCGCTGGCCTGGTCGAGCGCCTGCTTCAAGCGCTCCTGGAAATATTCGCGGTTCGGCAGATCGGTGAGCCCGTCATGGTGCGCCATGTGGGCGATCCGCGCCTCGGCCTTGCGCCGTTCGGTGATGTCGACCACCGCGACCAGATATCCGTCGCGATCGTCGAAGGCGACGCGGCGGCCGAAGGTCAGCACCTCGATCTCGCTGCCGTCGGCGCGCAGATGCCGCCAGTTGCGCGAGGAGTGATAGGCGTCGCCGACGCGTTCGAGCGCCTCGGCGTGGCTGCCCCATTCGTCCTGCGGCCAGATTTCGTGCAATTTCATGCGCAGGAAGGTGGCGCGGCTGTAGCCGTAATGCTGGACCGCGGCGTCGTTGACGCTGAGAAACTGCTTGCTCGCGGCGTCGAACACCCACATCGGCATCGGGTTGTTGTCGAACAGCAGGCGGAAAGAGGCGTCGCGCCGCTTCAACACAGTGACATCCGAGATCGTCAGCGAGACCACGTCGGCAAACGCGGTGGCGCTCAGCCGGAGATGGCGTCCGTCGCTCTCGATCTCGAGCTGCTCGCCGCGACCGCCGGAGACGGCTTTGAGCAAGAATTCCATGACTTCAACCGAGGCCAGCAGCGTGTCCCCCTCGCCGATGCGGCGCCACAGCAGGCTCGCCCCTTCGGCCTTCAGCAGCAGCGCCGCACTCTTGTTGTGGTGCACGACCTGGAGATCGAACGGCTTGCCATCCGCGTCGCGCAGCGTCGCCAGCGAGACCACCGCGTCGTCGGTCGAAGCGAAGATCGCGTCCAGGAGATTGTATTGCGCGCCGCGTTCGTTGATGTAGGCGCCGACCAGCGTCGCGCCCCAGCGCGATGCGGTCGGAAGCGCCAGCACATCAAACGTCCTGACCATGCCGTCGCGCACGCAATGGGCGCTGGCCAGGTGTGGCCGCCCGTTGGCGAGCGCGCTCGCCGCGGCTTCCAACAGCGCGGTAGCGCAATCGGGCGAGAGCGCGGCAACCGGGATGTCCCAGCGCTCTTCGCCGAGCCATTTCTGCACGTAGCGTCCGCTGCGCGACAGTTCGAGCGCGCCGTCGCCCTTGAGCAGCGCGATGTGGTCGGCGAGCCGTCCCAGGCTGCCGAGCATCACGTCCTCGTAGCGCGGCAGCCGTTCGCCCGGCTTCAACGCGGCACGCCATTTGCGCTGAAGCACCGGGATGTCGTCGAACATTTCGGCGGCCGGTTTTCCCGACACTTTCTTCACGGCACTCATGGCAGTCCCCAACGCACTTTCCGCTGCATCCAATGCAGCCGCGCTTAACGGCGTGTAAAGAGCGCACGAGCGCGGGTTCCGTTCGGCGATTATGACAGTTTAAAGTCGGGCGTTGGTTAGTGGGCGTTAGAGACTGTGACGGTTTTGCGAAGGCGTTGCGTAGGAGGCGCGTGAGACCGAAGCTTTGGCGCACCGCTGCATCAGCATCGTCATTGCGAGCGCAGCGAGGGCCCAGACCAAAATTGAGCGGGGGGGGGGCGGGGTGTGTGTGTGGGGGGGGGGGGGGCGGGGG